>NZ_JBHXTL010000023.1:0-84718 GCF_042677365.1 Kitasatospora sp. NPDC127116 | reverse complement strand
AACACCCCCCCCCCCCAAACCCCCTGGGGTGTGTGTCGGGGGGGCTCGGATTTGTTTATACGCCCCCGGGGCGGCCCCCCCCCCGCCCGGGGCGGCGCCCTCGATGTCGCTCCCGGGGGCGAGCACGCCGTGGGCGGCGTACGCGGAGCCCCAGTTGCTGATGTCCAGCGGCTCGCCGTCGGGTCCGGCCGCGCCGACGGCGAGCACCGTCGGGACGGAGGCCGGCACCTGGGCGCAGTCGCAGCCGTCGTTGCCGACGGCCGCGACCACCAGGACCCCGTTCTCGTCGCACAGCCGCAGCGCCCGCTCCAGCATGGGGTCCGGCTGGGCGTCCGTGCCGGCTTCGCCGCCGCTGATGTTGATGATGTGCGCGCCCTCCTGCACGGCGCGTTCGACGGCCCGGGCCAGGTCGAGCTGCGGCACCCGGCCTTCGCCCGCGTCCGTGAAGACCGGCAGGACCAGTCCGCGGCAGCGCGGGGCGATCCCGGCGTACGGACCGTCGGGTCGGCCGAAGAGCAGGCTCGCGACGTGGGTGCCGTGCAGCGACATCGGGCCGTTGCCGGCCGGTTCGGCGACGAGCGTGTCCAGCCGGGTGAGGTCCGCGCCCGCGAAGCAGGGGTGCGACAGGTCGACGGGACCGTCCAGGACGGCGATGCACACGGCCGGGTCGCCGAGGAGTTCGTCCTCGGGGGCGCGGACGTCGTGCAGCACCGATCTGGCCTTCATGGGGAATCGCCTTCCGGTGTCGGGCGGGGCTTCGGGTGCGCTCCGCCGGGCAGCAGGTGGTGCCAGTCAACGGGGCGGCCGTCGCGGGAGTGTGCCGGGGAGCGTCACGGCCGGCGCGGGAGCGCCGTCGCGGACGCGTCGCGTCCTCGTGGCGGATCCGCCGCGGCCGTTCGCCGCGTCACGGCCCGGTCGATGCACGCGCCGTGACCGCCGGCGGTCCCGCGGACCGGGCCGGATGGCCACGACGGATCGGCGGCTTCTCCAACACCCGTTCGGGGGCGGCCCATTAGGGTGTCGGCCGGTCGACTGCGGGGCGTTGCCGTCACGGTCGGCGACGACGGCCGTGACGCCCGGGCGGCGTCACCGTGACGTCGTCACAACGTCCGTGCGACGCACGCGCGACGGTGGTCCGGGGCCGGACGGACACGGCCGTGACGGGCCCCGGCCGCAACCGGGGCATGTCCGAACGGGTGCGGGCGACGGACTGTCGGGACAGAGTGGGGGTGTGTTGTGGGACGGTCCGGGCATCGAGCTACTGCGGGGCTTCGAGGCCACCGACGCGGGACGCTGTGTGTCCCTTCCGGTGAGTGCTCAGCACCTGCTGGCGTTCCTCGCCCTGCACGACGGCGGCGTCCAGCGCGGGGCGGTCGCCGAACGGCTCTGGCCGGACTGCACCCAGCACCGCTCGGCCGCGAACCTGCGCACCGCCCTCTATCACGTGCGGCGCGGCCGGGCCATACCGGTCGAGAGCCCGGGGCAGTGGCTGCGCCTCGCCCCGGCGGTCCGGGTGGACCTGCGGTCGGCGCGCTGCTCCGCACGGCAGGTCGTGTCCGGGCTCGACCGGTTGCCGGTCAGCTGCGACGACATCGTGGACGACCTCGCCGCCGAGCTGCTGCCGGGCTGGGAGGAGGAGTGGCTGACGCTGGAGCGGGAGCGGTGGGACCAGCTGCGGTTGTACGCCCTGGAGGGTCTGGCGCACCAACTGTGCGACGCGGAGCGCTATCTGTCGGCGCTGCAGACCGCGCTGGCGGCGATCGCCATCGACCCGGTCCGTGAGACGGCCCACCGGATCGTGGTCGAGGTGCACCTCGCCGAGGGCAACCTCGCCAGCGCGCTGCGCTCGTACCAGCACTACCGTTCGTTCCTGCAGCGCGAGCTGAACGTCGCCCCCTCGCCGAAGATGACCGGACTGGTGCGGAACCTCCAGCGGATGTGACGGCCCGCCGGCGGCGCCCGACTCCACGCCGGCGGAGCGGCCCGGGCGCGGAACGCCGCGCCCGGGCCGGGCCGCTACCGCAGCCCGCGCAGCACGGAGAGCAGCCGGTCGATCTCCTCCGGGCCGTTGTACACGTGCAGGCTCACCCGCACCGAGCTCTCGCGCTCCCCGGCCCTTGCCTGGCAGTGCCCGTCGGCGCGCACCATCAGGCCGTGGCTGTCGAGGACGAAGCCCAGGTCGTTGGAGCCGATCCCGCGGTGCCGGAAGGTGACGATGCCCTCGCGCTGCTGGACCGCGGAACCGGCGGCCAGGCTCGACCGGCAGCCGAGGACCTCGTACGGGTCCAGGGTGCGCAGCCCGTCGGTGAGCCGGGCGGCCAGGGCGGTGTTCCACCGCCGGACGCGGTCCGGCCCGGCGGCGTCGAGCCAGTCCAGGGCGGCCTCCAGGGCGGCGATCCCGCAGGTGTTGGGCGTGCCGTTCCAGCCGCCGGGGGTGAAGACCGGGCCCCGGGTGTTGCGGGCCCACACCGCGCCGGTGCCGGGCAGGGCCATGGCCTTGTGTCCGGAGAAGACCACGAAGTCGACGTCCAGCGTGCCGACGTCCACCGGCAGGTGGCCGACGCTCTGCGCGGCGTCCAGGCAGATCGGCACGTCCGGGCCGACCGCGGCCCGGATGCGGTGGACGTTCATGTCGCCGCCGTACACGTGGTGCACATGGGTGGCGGCGACGAACGCCGTGCGGTCGGTGACGAGTCCGGCCAGCGCGCGGTGGTCGTAGTCGTGCGAGGCCGGGTCGTACGGCAGCTCGCGCACCGTGATGCGCACGCCCTGGCCGGCCAGCAGCCGCTGGGCCTCCAGCCACGGCAGTGCGTTCGCCTGGTGGTCGGCGAACGGCACGATGATCTCGTCGCCGTCCCGCAGGTGGTGGGGGAGCCAGTCCCGGGCCACCGTGCGCAGCCCCTCGGTCGTGCCGCTGACGAAGTGGACGCCGGAGTGCTGCTGCGGTGCCGGGTCGCCGAGGAAGCGGGCGACCCGGGTGCGGGTGCGGTCGACCAGCGCGGTGGTGGCGTTGGCCCAGGTGTAGGTGCCGCGGCCGGCGTTGGCGTTGGCGGTGGTCAGGTAGCGCTGGACGGCGTCGAGCACCGCCCGGGGCTTCTGCGAGGTGGCCGCGCTGTCCAGGTACGCCCGGTCCGGGTTGCCGGTGATGATGGGGAACTGCGCCCGCAGGTCGCGGTGCCAGTCGTGGAGCTCGGTGAGGGTGGTCATGGCCGGCTCCGCTCAGTCCCGGACCAGTGGGGCGCCCGCGTCGCGCCAGGCGATGATGCCGCCGGTCAGGCTGCGCGCGTCCCGGTGTCCCATCCGGGCGAGCAGCGCGGCGTACCGGGCGGACTTCTCGCCGACCGGGCAGGCCAGCAGCACCGGCTGGTGGGTGCCGAACGGCAGTCCGCCGTGCAGGAGTTCGTCGAACAGCTCGTCGACGATGTTGATCGAGCCCTCGATGTGCAGGGCCGCGTAGGCGAACGGACCGCGCAGGTCGACCACGAGCGGCCGGTCCTCGGCGATCCACTTCCGGGCGGCGTCGACCTCGACGGTCCGGGCGGCGGCCAGCTCGGCCGGGGTCACGGCCTCCACCGAGTTCGGCCGGGCGGGCTGGTTGAACAGCTCGGGCCGGCGGCGGCGGACGTAGCTGAGGTAGCTCTCCACCCGGTCGCAGACGATGAAGACGGCGGTGTGCCGTTCGCCGCCTCCCCGTCGCGTCAACTCGGCGTCCACGGTGCGCAGGTGGCGCAGGGCGCCGAAGAGGGCGCCGCCGCCGGTCGGGCCGGCCGGCAGGCCGCAGCGGCGCAGCAGGGTGAGCATGCCCTCGATGGCCTGGTCGGAGGTGACCGACGCGATGGCGTCGTAGGTGGCGGGGTCGAACAGCCCGACCTCGTGCACCTCGTCGATGGTGCGGATGCCGGGGATGAAGTCGGACTTGTGGGCGACCAGTCCGAGCACCTCGACGGCCGGGTTGTGGGCGCGCAGCACGGCCGCGACGCCGGTGGACGAACCGGCGGTGCCGACGCAGGCGATGAAGTGGTCGGGGGCGCGGCCGTCGAGGTCCCGGACGATCTCCGGCCCGGTGCCGGTGAGGTGGGCGTCGAGGTTGAGCGGGCTGTAGTACTGGTCGGTGTGCAGGTAGCCGGAGTCCGTCTCGGAGAGCATCCGGTGGATGCGGGTGAGCGGGTCGTCGTTGTCGGTCGGGTCGAGGCACTCGGTGCGGCCGGGCAGTTCCTCGATCTCCGCGCCCAGCAGCAGGAGCAGGTCCTTGACCTCGGGGACCTTCATCCGGTTGGTGACGCTCCTGAAGGGCAGTCCGTGCAGGCCGGCGATCAGCGCGAGTGCCTTGGCGGTGTTGCCGCTGGACAGTTCCACGACGGTGTCGCCGCGTTCGACGGCGCCGGGCAGGGCCTCGCGGGTCATGTTCCAGGCGGCGCGGTCCTTGACGGATCCGAACGGGTTGAGCATCTCCAGCTTGGCGTACAGGTCGATGTGCCGCAGGCCGGTGACCGCCGGGTCGATCCGGACCAGCGGGGTGTTGCCGATCGCGTCGGTGATGCTGTCGTACCTCATGCCTGTCCGTCCCCCCGGTGTCCTGCGGCGGCCGTCACGTCGACGGGCCAGTACTGCTCGTCCAGGCGCCAGCGCCAGGCGCCGTCCTGCCGGTACGCGGCGACCTTGCGCGCCACGGGCTGGCGCAGCGCGCGGCCGGCGCTGAAGTCCATGAGGTAGCCCGCGGTGTTGGCGAAGGCGAGCAGGTCGCCGGGGGCGGGGAGGCGGGGCAGGAAGACCGTCCGGCGGGTGATCAGGTCGGTCTCCAGGCAGAGGTTGCCGATCAGGTAGACCCCGACCGGGTCCCCCGGCGGGCCGTCCGGTGAGCCGTCCGAGCGGCTGTCCGAGGGGCCGTCCGACGCGCCGGGCGTGGCCGGCGCACCGGGCCGGGGGATCAGCAGAGGGTCCATCAGCACCCCGTGCTCCTCCAGGCCGACGTCCCGCGCGTTCATCTCCAGCCGCACCAGGTGTTCGCCGGCCGCCGTGTGCCGGACCTCCAGGACGCGGGCGAGGGTGGCCCCGCACTGGTCGGCCAGTGCCCGGCCGGGCTCCACCGCCAGGTCGTACAGGTTCTCCAGCAGCAGGGTGCCGAGCGGCCGTCCGAGCGTGGGCGCCGGGCAGGAGAGCAGTTCGTCCAGGTAGGCCTCGGCGGCGACCGGGCGGTGCGCCGGGTACAGGCCGAGGGTGCCGCGCAGTCTGCCGGACTCGTTGCGCAGCCCGTAGCCGTGGCCCTGCCAGGTCAGCGCGGGCCGCTTGCCCAGGACGGCACGGGTCAGTTCGGTGGTGTACCGCTCCCACTGGCCGGCGTCGGCGAGGTAGTCGACCCCGAACCCGCCGCCGATGTCGACGGTGCGGGGCCGCAGCCCCCGGCGCCGGCACTCGTTCAGCACCGTGATGCAGGTTTCCAGGGCGACGGCCTTCTCCGGTACGCCGGTGGTGTCCAGGTGGTAGGCGACGCCGGTCGTCTCCACGGCGTCCCGGTGGCGTTCGAGCGCGTCGATCAGCTCCGTCAGCTCGCCGATGTCGGTGCCGAACCGGCTCGGCCGGGTGAGGACGGTGGTCCCCGGGGCCCGGAAGCCCGACAGCCGGGGCATGACGCGCACCGGGGGCAGGGCCTGTTTGCGCACCAGGTCGGCCAGGTCGTCGAGTTCGGCGCGGGAGTCGAGGTGGACGGTGACGCCGGTGCGGGCCGCCAGCCAGAGGTACTCGCGGTTCTTCGGCCCGGTCGCCATGATCCGCTCGGGCGGGCAGCCGGCTCCGAGCACGTGCTGGAGCTCGGCGAGCGAGGCGACGTCCAGTCCGGCCTCGGTGGCGGCGAGCCGGCGGACCAGGGCGCTGGAGCGGTTCGCCTTGTGGGCGAAGTGGATCCGGCCGGTGAGGTGGTGCTTGCGGTAGACGGCCTGGAAGCGTGCCAGGTTCTCGGCGATCTGCTCGGGCAGGAGCAGGTTGAGGGGCGATCCCAGGGCGTCGGTGAGGGTGTGGAGGAGGTCGCGTTCCTCCAGGAGGGATCGGAGCGGGGGCTCCAGCCGTGGTTCGAGATACAGCGGTAAGGGCCGCATGCGAAACCAGCTCTCCGTGAGAAGTCGGCGGAGGGGGCCGCAGCCGCCGACAGGCTGCCCCGTGTCGGCCCGCGTCCCCCGGCGGTCCGCGCGTCGGCGTGGCGCGCGCGGTCGGACGCCGCGTGCGGCTCCCACCGCGGCGGGCGTCGGCGACCGAGGGAAACGCTAACCGTTTCCCTGGGTGATCAACAGGGCGCGTGTGCCACGCGCTCGCAAAGACTGTGCCGGTACGGAAACCGGTGCTCCGGATCGCCTCCCGGAGGGGTCGCTCCGGATCGCTTTCCGGGCCGGGGTCAGCGCAGGGCGACGAGGACGGAGCTGGTGCCGTACTGCCACACCGGTCCGGCCTGCCGGAAGCCGGCCTCCCGCAGCAGTTCGCCGTGCCGGGCGGCCGACAGGCCGTTGCCGGCGCCGTCGGTCGGGGGCAGTTGCCGCTCGCGGGCCGTCAGCAGGTCGGCGAACTCGGGGACCCGCCCGGCCGCGGCCCACCACTGGGACCAGTCCTCGGCGGCGTCGGCGCCCCGGCGCTGGGCGCGGCGCCGGCCGATCGCGAGGGCGAGCTCGGCGAGCGGCCGGTCCTCGGGGATCAGGTGGTCGCCGTTGACCAGGACGCCGCCGGGCCGCAGCACGCCCGCGAGGTCGCGGTAGATCCCGAGCAGCGCGTCCGGCGGTGGGTAGTGCAGCGCGGTGGTGGACACCACGGCGTCCAGCGGGCGGTCGAGCCCGAGGTCCCCGATCCAGCCCGGGCGGCCGATCAGGGTCTCGATCCAGCGGGCGACCTCGGGGTGCCGGGCGCGGCCGAGGGCGAGCAGCAGCGGGTCGATGTCGACGGCGAGGATCTCGGCGTGCGGCAGGCGGGCGGCGACGCGCGCCGACAGCGAGCCGGGGCCGCTGCCGAGATCGGCGACGAGCGGCCGCCCGCGGTGTCCGACGGTCTGTTCCAGTACGTCGGCGATGACGGTGAAGCGCTCCTCGCGCTCCACGGCGTACCGCTCCTGCTGGCGCTCCCAGCGGTCCACCCAGGTCCCGGCCAGCGCGGCGTCCACTCGCATCCCGACTCCCGCCGTGTCCGTGCGCATTCGAGGCTTCGCCTTCTGCCAGTGTTTGTCATGTTCATATGGCCCCGCAACCGGTCCGGCACGGGGGATCCGGCGAAACGATATCCGTTTTCATGTGCGGGTTTCCAGTCGGTGCGCCCGCGCCGCCGACCCGGGACCCGCCCGTCGTCGGCCGCGGCCCACCCACCCGCCCGGACCAGCCGCACTGCGCGCCCGGTGCGGTCGGTACCAGGCTGGACACCGAGCCCGGTGACGGCGGACCACCGACCGGTGCGATCCTCCGCCGCCGTCGAGTCGAGGAGGAGCCATGGCCGACCGGCCTGAGGACAAGGGCCGCATCGTGGTCGGGGTGGACGGCTCGGAGCCGTCCCGGCGGGCGCTGCGCTGGGCCGTGCGCCAGGCGGAGCTCACCGGCGGTGCGGTGGTGGCGGTGATCGCCTGGGAGTACCCGACGTACCACGGCGCCCGCGGCTGGTTCCCCCCGGGGATCACCGACGAGGCGGCGCTGGAGGGCCGGGCGCGGCAGGAGGCCGACCGTGCCGTCCGGCAGGCCGTGGGGGAGCGGCCGCCGGTCGAGGTGCGCACCGAGGCGCGCCACGGCACCCCGGCGGGGGCGCTGGTCGAGGCGGCCCGGGGGGCGGACCTGCTGGTGGTGGGCAGCCGCGGCCTCGGCGGCTTCACCGGGATGCTGCTGGGCTCGGTGGCGCAGCACTGCACCCGGCACGCCACCGTCCCGGTCGTGGTGGTCCGCGCCGAGGAGGAGTGACCGGCCGGGCGCCCTGGGGCGGACCCGGCGCCGCGGTCAGCCGAAGAGCACGGTGGACGCCGAGGGGACGGCCAGCGAGCCCGCCCGGCGGGGGACGCCCGTCGCGCCGTCCACCTCGAACCAGGTGACGTCGCCGGAGTGCTCGTTCGCCGCGTACAGGCGGGCGCCCGTGGGGCCCAGCACCAGGTCCCGCGGCCAGCGGCCGCCGCAGGGCACCGAGGTGACCACCCGGGCCCGCTCGCCCGTCCCGTCGAGGGCGAGCACCACGATGGTGTCGGTGCCGCGCTCCGCCGCCCACAGGAACCGGCCGTCGGGGGAGACCACCGGGGCCGACGGGGAGACCGGGCCTTCGAAGCCCTCGGGGAACAGCGGGACCTCCGCGACCGGTTCGAGGGCCCCGGCCGCCGCGTCCCAGCGGCAGACCGTCACCACGGGGCGCAGCTCGCCGAGCACGTACGCGTGGCGGCCGGAGGGGTGGAAGGCCAGGTGCCGAGGACCGGTGCCGGGCGGCAGCGCGGTCTCCGAGTGCGGGGCCGGCCCTCCCGTCGCCGGGTCCAGGGCGCAGATCCGCACCGAATCGGTGCCGAGGTCGACCGCGAGCACCCAGCGCCCCGACGGGTCGGGGAGCACCTGGTGGGCGTGCGGGGCCCGTTGGCGGTCCGGGTGCGGCCCGCTGCCCCGGTGGCGCAGCACGGTGCTCGGGGGCCGCGGGGTGCCGTCGGCGGCGAGCGGCAGCACGCTGACGCTGCCGGAGCCGTAGTTGGCGGTCAGCAGCCGGCCCCGGACGAGGCTCAGGTGGGTGGGGTGGTCCCCGTCCACCGGGACCGGGGCGCCGAGCGGGCGGGGAACCGGACCGGCGATGTCGTAGGCGGTGACGGCGCCCGGCGCCGTCTCGGACACGGCGTAGAGCACGGGGCCGCCCGTCGCGAGCCCGAGGGCGAGGTAGGACGGGTCCACGGCGTCGACGGCCCCGGTGGCGGTCAGCGCCCCGGTGTCCGGGTCCAGCGCGGCCAGGACGATCCCGCGCCCGCCCGTCGAGGTGAACGACCCGATGAAGGCCCGCTCCGCGCCCCTGTCCACCACAGCAACCTCCGCCGTCCGCCGTCCATCGTCCGGGCTCAGACGCTAGCAGCTGCCCCACCGTGCCCGGCAGGGCCGCGCGGGCGGCGGCGGGCCGCGGGGGCCGGGGTCTTTCACCGGAATGCACCGCAGCCGGCAGCGGCCGGATCGCGGACCGGCCCGATCCCCGGGAAGGTGGGAGCCGTCGGCCGCGCGGCCGGTCACCGGCCGCCGGCGGAGCGGGAGCCGCACCGGGACCACCTCCCCCTCGACCGACTCCCCGGCACTGCGGAAGCGAGGCGGCATGCACGACCCCGACCCACCGTTCCGGCCCGTTCACCGGCGCCAGGGTTACCTGCCGCTGGAGGACCTCGGCCTGATCGGGAACGGCGCGACCGCCGCCCTGGTCGGCCTGGACGGTGCCATCCCGTGGCTGTGCCTGCCCCGGTTCGACTCCGAACCGCTGTTCTGCGGCCTGCTGGACCACGCGCGCGGCGGGCACTTCACCCTCGCCCCGGAGGGCCTCGTCGAGGCCAGGCAGCGCTACGAACCGGACACCGGCGTCCTGATCACCGAACTGCGCGGCCCCACCGGCCTGGTACGCGTCACCGACGCGCTGACCCTGCGCTCCGGCGCCGACCTCACCGACGACGTACCGGCCGACCGGGGCGAACTCGTGCGCTCCGCCGTGGTGCTGGACGGGACCGTCCGGCTGCGCGCGGAACTGGAGCCGCGCGGCGGCGCGCAGGCCCGGGCCCTGTTCAGCGGACTGGAGGTGCGGCCCCACCGGCGCCCGGACCTGCGCCTGCACCTGCGCTCCAACCGTCCGCTGACCGGCCTGCACAGCACCCACGAGCTGCGGCAGGGCGAACGCCTGGACCTCGTGCTGTCCTGGGGCCGCTTCCACCGCCACCACCGCTTCGACGCCGACGCGACCCTGAAGGGCACCGCCGAGGCCTGGCGGCGCTGGATGGGGCACTTCTCGTACGACGGCCCCCGGGAGCCCCTGGTCCGGCGGGCCGCGATCACCCTGAAGCTCTGCGACGACTGGGCCAACGGCTCGCTGGTCGCGGCGCCCACCTCCTCGCTGCCCGCGCCGATCGGCGGGATCCGCAACTGGGACTACCGCTACAGCTGGATCCGCGACGCGGCGTTCGCCGTGTTCGCGCTGCGCCGGATCGGCTTCCGGGGCGAGGCCGACGCCTTCCTCGGCTGGGTCCTGGACGCCTTCGAGGCCAGCCGGGGGCCCCGGATCATGTACGACCTGCGGGGCGGCCCGGTGCCGGACGAGATCGAGGACGGCGAACTGGAGGGCTACCAGCGTTCCGCCCCGGTGCGCTGGGGCAACGGCGCGACCGACCAGCGCCAGCACGACGTGTACGGCGAGATCCTGGACTGCGCCGAGCAGTGGCTGCGCGCCGGCGGCGAGATCCAGCCCGCGCTCTGGGCCGGCCTGGCCAAGCTGGCCGACACCGCCGGGCAGGCCTGGCGGCAGCCGGACCAGGGCATCTGGGAGGTGCGCAGCGAGGGCCGGGTGTTCACCTACTCGGCGGGCCTGTGCCAGGTGGCCCTGGACCGGGCCGCGCGGATCGGCGAGCGGCTCGGCCGGCCCGCCGGGACGGACCGCTGGCGCGCCTCGGCCGAGGAGCTGCGCCGGCTCATCCTGGAGCAGTCCTGGGACGAGGACGCCGGGACCCTCAGCGCCCACCTGGACGGCGGCGGCGCACTGGACGCGAGCCTGCTCGCGCTGCCGCTGCGCCAGGTGGTGCCGGCCGACCACCCGCGGATGGTGGCGACCGCCGCGGCCGTGGCCGAGCGCCTGTCGGCGGGCGGCGGGCTGCTCTACCGCTACCTCCACGAGGAGTCCCCGGACGGCCTGCCGGGCGACGAGGGCGCCTTCGTCCTGTGCAGCTTCTGGCTGGTCGAGAACCTGGTCGGCCAGGGCCGGATCGAGGAGGCGGAGGAGCTGTACGACTCGCTGTGCTCCCGGGCGAGCCCGCTGGGGCTGATGTCCGAGCAGATCAACCCGTCCACAGGAGAGTTCATGGGCAACTTCCCCCAGGCGTTCAGCCACATCGGGATCATCGCCGGCGGTGTGAGCCTCGGCCGGGCGAGGACGGGCGGGCGGGGATGATCGACCGGCTCGCGATCCTCGGCGCGACCGGGGACCTCAGCGCCCGCTTCCTGCTGCCGGCGCTGGCCGCGCTGCGGGCGGCGGGACACGTCGGCGACTCGCTGCGGGTGACCGGGGCGAGCAGGGAGGACTGGGACACCGAGCGGTACCGCGGCTGGGCCGCGGCAAGGCTCGACCGGCACGCCGGCGACCTCCCGGCCGGGGCCAGGGAGGCGGTGGCGGCCGCCGTCCGCTACCGGCGGGCCGACGTCACCGACCCCGCGGACGTGGCCGCGGTCGTCGCCGGCGAGGGGCCGGTGGCCGTCTACCTCGCCCTCCCGCCGGCCCTCTTCCCCGCCGTGATCACCGCCCTGCACGCGGCGGGCCTGCCGGCCGGCAGCCGGATCGTGCTGGAGAAGCCGTTCGGCGAGGACCTGGCCGGCGCCCAGGAACTGAACCGGCTGCTCGCCGAGCTCCTGCCGGAGCGGGCGGTGTTCCGGGTCGACCACTTCCTGGCCATGACGACCGTCCAGAACGTCCTCGGCAGCCGGCTGGCCAACCGGGTGCTGGAGCCGATCTGGAACAGCACCCACATCTCCGAGGTGGACATCGTCTGGGACGAGACGCTGGCGCTGGAGGGCCGGGCCGGGTACTACGACCAGGTCGGGGCGCTCAAGGACATGATCCAGAACCATCTGCTGCAGCTGCTCTGCCTGGTGGCCATGGAGCCGCCGATCACGCTCGGCGAACGGGACCTGCGCAACCGCAAGGTGGACGTGCTGCGCTCCGTACGGCCGCTGACCGAGCACGACGTGGTGCACCGCACCCGCCGGGCCCGCTACCTGCCCGGCCGGATCGGGGAGCGCGACGTCCCCGCCTACGCCGAGGAGGAGGGCGTCGACCCGGAGCGCCGCACCGAGACCTTCGCCGAGGTGGAACTTGAGCTGACCAGCTGGCGGTGGGCCGGGACGAGGTTCCGGCTGCGCAGCGGCAAGGCCCTGGGCGAGGACCGCAAGGAGGTCGCGGTGCACTTCCGCCCGGTGCCCCACCTGCCGTTCGGCCGGGGCGAGGAGGCCCGGCCCAACGTGCTGCGCTTCGAACTGGAGCCGGAGGGGCTGACCCTGGACCTGACCGGCATCGGCGCCCACGCCCACGGGCTGGCCCCGTTCTCGATGACCGCGCGGATGGACCCGCAGGAGCTGCCCGCCTACGGCCGGCTGCTGCTGGACGTCCTGAACGGGGACCCGGCGCTGTCCATCCGCGGCGACGAGGCGGAGGAGGCCTGGCGGGTGCTCGAACCGGTGCTGGCCGGCTGGGAGCGGGGCCTGGTGCCGCTGGAGGAGTACCCGGCCGGCTCGCAGGGGCCGCCCCCGCAGTTCTGGGGGTAGGGGCGCCGATGGCCCCGGGCAACGAGCGCCGCGCCCCGTGCGTCGTGGTCATGGGGGTGGCCGGCACCGGCAAGTCGACGGTGGGCCGGCTGCTCGCGGAACGCCTGGGGGTGCCCTTCGCGGACGGGGACGACTTCCACCGGCCGGACTCCATCGCCCGGATGGCGGCCGGCATCCCGCTCGATGACGGGCGGCGCCGGCCCTGGCTGGAGGCCGTCGGGCGGTGGCTGCGCGAACGGGATGCGGCGGGCACCGGCGGTGTGGTGACCTGCTCCGCGCTGAAGCGGCGCTACCGGGACGTCCTGCGGGAGGCCGGCCCGGACGCCTTCTTCCTGCATCTGACGGGGAGCCGCGAGCTGCTGGCGGAGCGGATCGGCGGGCGCACCGGCCACTTCATGCCGGGGTCGCTGCTCGGTTCGCAGCTCGCCGCGCTCGAACCGCTCCAGCCGGACGAGCGGGGTGCGGTGCTGGACGTCGGCCCGGCCCCCGGGGTGCTCGTCGACGCCGCGCTGGACCTGTTGTCGGGTCCGGGCGGTTTCACTCACGGCTCACCCGATTGATTCCGTTGTATTCCGGCACTTCCGTCACAGTCGTCCGGGAAATCACTCGGATATTGCTGCGAATAGCTGTTCGAGTGGCTGGTGAGATCTGAACCTCATATTTTCGGCCAAAGAATTCGAGCCCGTTCTCGGGTGCTCCGGGCACGGCCGGGAGTCGCACCAGGGATTTTGGCGTTCCGATTACCGACGGAGTCGCTTTCCGTTCAATCGGAAGGGGTTGCGAGCGGCTGACCCGCCGTGAAGACTGTTGCGCGTTCGTCGTCCGGGCGTTCGGGACGGCAGGGATTCTGCGGCTCCCCGGCCGCGTCGGCGCGTTCCGCACGACGGGTGCGGGGACGGATCGCAAACAGGGGGGATGGACATGCCGGGTACGGCCATTGCGCAGGTGGGGGCCGGGAGAGCGGCTGGTCGCCGGGGGACGGGATTCTGTCCGACCGTTCCGGCGGGGTAGGGTATTCGGCCGTTCGCGGTTCACCGCGCGCCGGCCCGCCGTTCATCGTGCGGCGGGGAATTCGGGTCGCATTCGCACCGTCCGCCCCGGGCACGTCGATGCGCCCCCGGAACGGCTCCGCGAGGGCGGGGGCGGCGCCCGGTCGCCGGTGCCCCGGGGATTCCCGATGCCGGGCCGGCCGGTCGTGGGCGACGGGGCTTCCCACGATTCCCCTCGTTCCCGCGCGTCCTGAAGCGGTCGGCGCCGACGGCCGGAAATTCCCCGCTGTGCCGCACTCCGATCCGCAATTCCCTTGCGGGCGCCCGGCGCGCCCGCACCCGAGAACCAGTCAACGGGAGCTTCCGCCATGCCCTACGCCAGTCCGGCGCCCGTACGAGAACGGGTGCCGCAGGTCCTGCGCAGCGAGCTGCAGCACCGGCTCGACACGCTCGCGCGCGCCCACCGGGTGCCCGGTGCCCAGCTGGTGCTGGACACCGGCGCGGAGACCGTCGCCCTGCACACCGGGGTGGCCGACACCGCCACCGCGGAGCCCTTCACCGAGGACACCGCCGTTCCGGTGGGATCGCTCACCAAGCCCTACACGGCCGCCCTGGTGATGCTGCTCGCCGACGACGGCGACCTCGACCTCGACGAGCCGGCCGCCGAGTACCTTCCGGAGCTCCGGCAGCTGCCTGAAGTAACGATTCGTCACCTCCTGGGCCACACCGGCGGACTGCCCACCGGGCCGGACTCCGACGCCGCCGCCCGCACCACCGCCACCCGCTACCTGTCCGCCGTGTGCACCGCCCCGGACGCGCTGTTCCGGCCCGGGACGGACTTCTCCTACTCCAACGCCGGCTACGTCGCCGCCGGGCGCCTGGTCGAGACGGTGACCGGGATGCCCTGGCAGGAGGCGGCGCGCGCCCTGCTGCTCGAACCCTTCGGCACCGGGCCGGTGTTCGTCGACACGGCCGCGCCCGGGCGACCGGTCGCCGCCGGCCACGCGCTCAACGCCGCGACCGGCCGGCCCCGGGCGGTCCGGCAGAACCTGGCCCCGCTGGAAGCCCCGGCCGGCGCCCTGCTGGCCAGTGCCGCGGACCTCGCCGCCCTCGGCGCCGCCCTGGTCGGCCGGTCCAAGACGCTGCCCCCGGACGTCGCCGAGCTGATGCGCCGCCCGCAGCCCGCCGCCCGGCCCGGAGCGCTCGCGGACGGCTGGGGCGCCGGCGTGGCGCTCTACCGGCAGGACGGGCGCTTCTGGTGCGGCCACGACGGCAACGCCATGGGCACCTCCTGCCACCTGCGGGCCGACCCGGACAGCGGAGTGGTGGTCGCCTTCACCGGCAACGCCGGCGCCGCCACCGCGCTCTGGCGCGACCTCGCGGCCGAACTGGAGGAGTCGGCCGGGCTGCGGGTGCCCGCGGCGATCGAACCGGTGGACGCGCGCGGACCCGTGCCGCTCGCCGAACCCGGGACCCTGGCCGGATGCGCGGGCGACTACCGCAACGGCTCGGTCCGCTACCGGATCGAGGCGGCCGGCGACGCAACGGCCACCCTCTCGGTCGACGGCGACCCGCCGATCCCGCTGCGCTGCTACACCGACCTCTCCTACGACCTGCTCGCCCCCGACACCGGCCGCCCCGAGCCCGGCGGACGCTTCCACCGGGACCTGGCCACCGGCCGCGTCGACCGGGTGCAGGTCTCCGGGCGCACGGCCCGCCGGGCCGCCGCCGGCTGAGCCGGTCGGCCCCGCAGCCGTAGGCCCGATCCCCGCACCGCCGCACCACCGTTTTGCCGTGTTCCCGTTCCCCTGTTCCTCCGGGCCCGAGGGCGGGCTACCGCCTGCCCCGGTGCCCTCGTCGTCGCCCCCATCGGAAGGACCTTCCGCCATGGCCGACCGGCCTGCCCAGCCCGTGCACCCGTCCGCCCCGCCGCAGGCCGGCGGCACCACCGGAGCCCCCGGAGACACCTCCCCGACGCCCCGGACCCTGGACGCGCTGTTCGCCGCCCAGGCGGCCCGCACCCCGCTCGCGCCCGCGGTGACCGACGGCCGGCGCAGCTGGACCTACCGGGACCTGGCGGAGCGCGTCGAGCGACTGGCCCGTGACCTGCGCCGGCGCGGCGCCGGCCCGGAGCGGACGGTGGCGCTGGTCCTGCCGCGCTCCATGGAACTGGTCGCCGCCGAACTGGCCGTCGTCCGGGCGGGCGCTGCCTTCCTGCCCGTGGACCCGGCCTACCCCGCCGAGCGGCGGGCGCTGATGCTCGCCGACGCCGCCCCCGCGATCGTCCTGGACGACCCGGCCGCCGTGAGCCGGGCCCTGGAGACCGCCCTGCCCGCGGGCCCGGACGGGCCGGGCGCCGCGGACGGCACGGGCGATCCGGCCCCGGCCGGCACCGACCACCCGGCGTACGTGATCTACACCTCGGGCTCCACCGGCACCCCCAAGGGCGTCGTCGTCACCCACCGGGGGATCGCCGGCTTCACCGCCGCGGCCGTCGAGAACTACGCGCTGCGGCCCGGCGACCGGGTGCTCCAGTTCTCCTCGCCCAGCTTCGACGCCTCCGTCCTGGAACTGTTCGTCTCCGTCCTCACCGGCGCCACCCTGGTGATCCCCCCGGACGGCCCCTGGCTGGGCGAGGAGCTCGCCGCCGTCCTGGACGAGCACCGCATCACCCACACCCTGATCCCGCCCGCCGCCCTGGCCACCGTCCCCGCCGGCGCGGGCCGCCACCTGCGCACCCTGATCGTCGGGGCCGAGGCCTGCTCCGCCGAACTGGTCGACCGCTGGGCGCCCGGCCGACGCATGATCAACTCCTACGGTCCGACCGAGGCCACCATCGTCGCCACCTGGACCGGCCCGCTCACCGCCGGCACCGGTTCACCCACCATCGGCGGCGCCCTGCCGCACGCCCGGGTGTACGTGCTCGACGAGACCATGCGGCCCCAGCCGCCCGGCACCGACGGCGAGCTGTACCTCGGCGGCGAGGGCGTCGCCCGCGGCTACCTCGGCCGACCCGGCCTGACCGCCGCGCGCTTCGTCGCCGACCCCTTCGGCGCGCCCGGCGCCCGGCTCTACCGCACCGGCGACCGGGCCCGCTGGAGGGCCGACGGGGAACTGGAGTTCCTCGGCCGGCTCGACCGGCAGGTCAAGGTCCGCGGCTTCCGGATCGAACCGGGCGAGATCGAGGCCGCGCTGCGCGCCCACCCCGCCGTCGACCAGGCCGTCGTGACGGTCCGCGAGGACGAGCCCGGCCACACCCGGCTGGTCGGCTACGCCACACCCGCCGACCCGCGGCACGCCCCCGACCCGGCCGAGCTGCGCACCGCCCTGGCCGCCGCGCTGCCCGCCCACCTGGTGCCCGCCGCCGTCGTCGTGCTGCCCGAGTTCCCGCTCACCCCGCAGCTCAAGATCGACCAGCGGGCGCTGCCCGCGCCCGCCCGGCAGGCCGCCGCCGGGAGCACCGCCCCGCGCACCGAGCGGGAGCGCGCCCTGGCCGCCGTCTGGGCCGAGGTGCTCGGCCACGACGCCGTGGGGGTGGAGGACGACTTCTTCGACCTCGGCGGCGACTCCGTCCTCGCCGCCCGCACCCTGGCCCGGATCACCGAACGCCTCGGCGTCCGGCTCACCCTGCGTGACGTCTTCACCGCCCGCACCGTCGCCGCCCTCGCCCCGCTGCTCGACGCGATGCCCGCCGCCGCACCGACCGGCCCGATCCCGCCCGCCCCGCGCGGGGAGCCGCTGCCGCTGTCCAGCGCCCAGCGCCGGCTCTGGTTCCTGGACGACCTCGCCCCCGGCGGCACCGGCAACCACACCGGCGTGGCCCTGCGGCTGCACGGCGCCCTCGACCGGGACGCCCTCGACCGGGCCCTGCGGCGGCTCACCGCCCGGCACGACTCGCTGCGCACCACCGTCGCCACCCTCGACGGGCAGCTGGTGCAGCGCGTCGCCGAGCGGGCGGAGCTGCCGCTGCGCACCGAGGACCTCGGCGCCCTGCCCGAGACGGAGCGCGCCCCGGCGGCCGAACGCCTGCTGGCCGAGGAACTGGAACGGCCCTACGACCTCGCCCGGGGCCCGCTCGCCCGGGTGCTGCTGGTCCGGCTCGCCGCCGAGGAGCACCTGCTGCTGCTGGCCCAGCACCACATCGTCACCGACGGCTGGTCGGTGGGCGTCCTCACCCGCGAACTGGCCGCCCTCTACCGGGCGGAGACCACCGGCGAACCCGACGCCCTGCCCGCCCCCGCCCTCCAGTACCCCGACTTCGCCCACTGGGAGCAGCACCGCCGGACCGACCACGCACCCGACCTCGCCTACTGGAAGCACACCCTCGCCGACCTGCCGACCCTGCGCCTGCCCACCGACCGCCCCCGGCCCGAGCAGCGCACCACCAACGGCGCGGCGCACCGCCACCGGCTGCCGGCCGACCTGGTCGACCGGCTGCGCCACCTCGCCGCCGGCCGCGGCACCACGGTGTTCACCCTGTTCGCCGGGGCGTGCGCGCTGCTGCTCTCGCGCCACTCCGGCCAGCGGGACGTGGCCTTCGGCACCGTCACCAACGGGCGGGACCGGCGGGAACTGGAGGAGGTGACCGGCTTCTTCGTCAACACCGTGGTGCTGCGCGGCGACGTGGACGAGCGGGCCACCGTCGACGACTTCGTGGCGGGCATGCGCACCACCCTGCTGGACGCCTTCGCCCACGCCGAGGTGCCCTTCGACCGGGTGGTCGAGGAACTGGCCCCGCCCCGCGACCCCGGCCGCACCCCGCTGGTCCAGGTCGTCGTCGTCCAGCAGACCCCTGTCGCCCCGGCGCCCGCCGGGGGCCTGCGCTTCGCCGAGCACCCGCTGCCCCGCCCGGCCGCCCGCTTCGACCTGGTGCTGGAGTTCACCCCCGATGACGGCGGCGGCTGCACGCTGACGGCGGAGTACAACACCGACCTGTTCGACCGGCGGACCGTGACCGCGCTGGCGGACCACCTGCACCGCCTGCTGGCCGGGATGGCGGACGGCCCGCAGCGCACCCTCGCCGAGCTGCCGCTGATCCCCGAGGAGGAGCGGCGGGCGCTGCTCGACGCCTGGAAGCCGGACACCGCGCTGCCCGGGGCGCTCACCGCGTCCGGCCTGCCCGGCTGGACCCGCGGCTACGTCCTCGACCGTGCGATGCGCCCCCAACCCCAGGGCGTGCCGGGCGAGTTGTACCTCGCGGGCGACTTCCCCGAGCAGCCGGAAGGCGCCGCCGGGCAGTTCGTCGCCGACCCGTACGGCGCGCCGGGGGAGCTGCTCCACCGCACCGGGGAGCTGGTGCGGTGGACCGCAGACGGCGAGCTGGAGCACCTCGGGCGGGTCGAGCAGTGGGCGAAGCCCCGCGGGCTGCGGACCGACCCGGACGAGGTGGCGCGGGCGCTGCGGCGCTGCCCCGGGGTGGCCGAGGCGGCCGCCGTCCTCACCGGCGACCCCAGGCGGCTGGTCGGGTACGTGGTGCCCGTCCCCGGCGGCCGGGTCGAGCCCGAGGCGGTGCGCCGCACCCTCGCCCTGACCCTGCCCGACCACCTGGTCCCCGCCGTCGTGGTGCCGCTGCCCGCCCTGCCGCTGGGCCCCGACGGCACCCTCGACCGCGGCCGGCTGCCCGACCCCGGGCCGGCGGCCGGCGCCGTCCGCCACGTCGCCCCCCGCACCCCCGCCGAACGGGCGCTCGCCGGGATCTGGGCCGAGGTGCTGCGGCTGGAGCGGGTCGGCGCCGACGACAACTTCTTCGACCTCGGCGGCGACTCCATCCTCGGCATCCAGGTGGTGGCCCGCTCCCGGCAGGCCGGGCTGGCGCTCACCTCCCGGGACCTCTACCGCCACCAGACGGTCGCCGCGCTCGCCCTGGCCGCGGAGGACGCCGAGGCGCCGCCCGTGCCCGCGCCGGCGGCCGCCACCGGGGAGGCCGTGCCGACCCCGATCCAGCGCTGGTGGCTCGGCCGGGCCGCCGGCCGGGCCGGCCACTTCGGCCAGGCGCTCTCCCTGCTGCTGCCCGGCGACCTGGACCGGGCGGCCCTGGAGGAGGCCCTGAACGACCTGGTCGCCCACCACGACGCGCTGCGTTCGGCCTTCACCGCCCCGGACGGTGCCGGCGCCGCGCGCTGGCACATCTGGGAGCCGGCCGCCCGGCTCACCCTGACCCGGCACACCGGCCCGGACCGGGACACCCCGCACTTCGGCCCCCACGACCTGGGCGGCGGCGGGCCGCTGCTGCGCGCCGTGCTGCACGAGCGCGCCGGGGACCGGCCCCCGGTCCTGCACCTGGCCGTCCACCACCTGGTGGTCGACGGGGTCTCCTGGCGGGTGCTGCTGGAGGACCTCGACACCGCCTACCGCGCCCGCCGCGAGGGCCGGGACGGGGCGGCCGCCCTGCCGGGCAAGTCCTCGCCGCTGCGGCAGTGGGCCGAGCGGCTGAGCGCCTTCGCCGCCGCGGGCGGCTTCGAGGACGAGACGGAGTACTGGGCGCGGGCCGTGCCCGGGCAGCCCGACCAAACGCCCGG
Organism: Kitasatospora sp. NPDC127116; assembly: GCF_042677365.1. Classification (NCBI taxonomy): domain Bacteria; kingdom Bacillati; phylum Actinomycetota; class Actinomycetes; order Kitasatosporales; family Streptomycetaceae; genus Kitasatospora; species Kitasatospora sp. NPDC127116. The sequence continues at coordinate 64,735 of NZ_JBHXTL010000023.1, read as the reverse complement.
GCAGCCCGCCGCCGAGCCGTTCCCCGCCGAGCTCGACGGCCCCGACACCTACGCCACCGAACGCTCCGTCACCGTCCGGCTGAGCCCCGCCGACACCGCCGCCCTGCTGCGCACCCTGCCCGACACCTACCGCACCCAGGCCAACGACGTGCTGTTGAGCGCGCTCGGCCGGGCGCTGTGCGGGGCGAGCGGGCTGGAGCGGGTCGTGGTGGACGTCGAGGGCCACGGACGCGAGGAACTGTTCGCCGAGCTCGACCTCGGCCGTACGGTCGGCTGGTTCACCACCCGCCACCCCGTCGCCCTGGCCGTGCCCGCCGGAGCCGACTGGGACACCGTCCTCAAGCAGGTCAAGGAACAGCTGCGCGCCGTCCCCCGGCGCGGCCTCGGCTTCGAGGCGCTGCGCTACCTCGGGCGCCCCGGCACGGCGCCGGACGTCCCGGCCGCCCGGATCGGCTTCAACTACCTGGGCCGCATCGCCCTGCCGGACGACCCGGACGGGCTGTTCCGCGGCACCTTCCGGCCGCTGGAGCTGGACGCCGACCCGGGCACGGAGCGCCCCCACCCGCTGGAGGTGGTCGGCCGCCTCGACGGCGACGCGCTGGAGTTCACCTGGTTCCACTCCGCCGCCGTCCACCGGAGCGGGACCGTCGAGGCGCTGGCCCGGCGCTTCGCCGAGGAACTGGCCGACCTCGCCCGCCACGCGGCCCGCCCCGGCGCCGCCGGGCGCACCCCGTCCGACTTCCCGCTGGCCCGGCTCGACCAGGCGGCCGTGGACCGGATCACCGGCGCCGACCCGGGCGCGGTGGAGGACGTGCTGCCGCTCACCCCGACCCAGTCCGGCATGCTCTTCCACGGCCTCGCCGAGGAGGACAGCGGCGCCTACTTCCAGCAGCTGGACTTCGTCCTCGACGGCGTGCCCGACCCGGCCCGCCTCGCCGCCGCCTGGCAGTGGGTCACCGACCGCACCGCGGTGCTGCGCGCCCACGTCCGCTGGCAGGAGGTGCCCGAGCCGCTGCTGGTGGTGCACCGCCGGGTGGCCGTCCCGGTCACCCACCTGGACTGGCGCGAACTGCCCGAGCAGGAGCGCCGCGACCGGCTCGCCGAACTGCTGGACCGCGACCGGGCCCGCGGCCTCGACCTGGCGCGGGCCCCGCTCCAGCGGCTGCTGCTGATCCGGCTCCCGGAGAGCCGGGTGCGGGTGCTCTGGTCCTTCCACCACCTGGTCCTGGACGGCTGGAGCCTGTTCCAGGTGCTCTCGGACGTCTTCGCGGCGCACGCCGCCCTGGCCGGGCCGGGACGGGACGGCGAGGTCCCGTACGGCACCGTGCCGGAGCGCCGGCCCTACCGCGACTACCTGGCCTGGCTGGGCGAGCGCGACCACGCCGAGGCCGAACGGCACTGGCGCACCCGCCTCGCCGGGCTCGCCGAGGCGACACCGCTGCCCTACGACCGCGAGCCGGTGCAGAGCCACCGCGCCGAGTCCACTCGGGCCGTGCCGTTCACCCTGCCCGCCGCCGCGACCGGGGCGCTGGAGGACCTCGCCCGCGGCTCCGGGCTGACCTTCAACACCCTGGTCCAGGGCGCCTGGGCGGTGCTGCTGGGCCGCCGGGCAGGCCGGGCCGAGGTGGTGTTCGGCACCACCTCCTCCGGGCGGCCGCCCGAGCTGCCCGGCGTCGAGACCATGACCGGCCTGTTCATCACCACCCTGCCGGCCCGCACCGCGGTGCCCGCGGACGGCACCCTGGTCGACTGGCTCCGGACCCTGCAGCGGGAGCAGAGCGAGGACCGGCGGTACGGCTTCGTCCCGCTCACCAGAATGCGGGCCGGCACCGAACTGCCCGAGCGGACCGGCCTGTTCGACAGCCTGGTGGTCTTCGAGAACTACCCCGTCGACGAGGACGCGGCCGACGCCCACGGCCTGCGGCTGCGCGACCTGGACGGGATCGAGACCACCAACTACCCGCTCACCCTGCTGGCCTACCCGGGCCCGGAGCTGTCCCTGCGGCTCTGCTACGACCCGCGGCTGTTCGACGAGTCCACGGTGCGGCAGCTGGCCGGACAGCTCACCGCCGTCCTGACCGCCCTGCCCGAGGGCGCCCACCGCCCGCCGGCCCGGCTGCCGCTGCTGACCGGCGAGGAACGCCGGCGCGTCCTGGCCGACTGGAACGCCACCGCCGTCGAGGAACCCGCCGCCGACATCGCCGAGCTGTTCGCCGCGCAGGTGCTCCGCACCCCCGCGGCCGTCGCCCTGGAGGCCGGCGACCTTCGCCTGACCTACCGCGAACTCGACGCCCGCGCCGCCGAGCTGGCCGGACGGCTGACCGCGCACGGGGTCCGGGTGGAGCAGCCGGTCGGGGTGCTGATGGAACGCTCCGTCGAGCTGGTCGTCGCCCAGCTGGCGCTGGTGCGCACCGGCGCGGTCTACGTGCCGCTGGACGGCCGGGCGCCGCGCGAGCGGCTGCACCGGATGCTGGCCGAGGCCGGTGCCGACCTGCTGCTCACCGACGCCCACCGGGCCGGCACGGCCGCCGAGCTGCGCCCCGCCGGGCAGGTGCTGCGGGTGGACCTCCCCGACGACCGGACGGCGGCCCCGGCCCCGGCGGCCGTCCACCCCGACAACGTCCAGTACCTGATGTTCACCTCGGGCTCCACCGGCACCCCCAAGGGCGTCGCGGTGCGCCGCCGGGACGTCGCCGCGCTCGCCCTGGACCGCGCCTTCGCCGGCCACGACCGGGTGCTGGTGCACTCCCCGCACGCCTTCGACGCCGCCACCTACGAACTGTGGGTGCCGCTGCTGCGCGGCGGCACCGCCGTGCTCGCCCCGCCGCAGGACCTGGACGCCGCCGCCGTCCGGCACGCCGTCACCGAGCGGGGCGTGCGCTGCCTGTGGCTGACCGCCGGCCTGTTCCGGCTGCTCGCCCAGGAGGACCCGGGCTGCCTGCGCGGCGCCCACGAGGTGTGGACCGGCGGCGAGGCGGTGCCCGGCGCCGTCGTCCGCAAGGTCCTGGCGGCCTGCCCCGGCCTCACCGTGGTCGACGGCTACGGGCCCACCGAGACCACCACCTTCGCCACCCGCCGGGCCTTCCGGGCCGGCGACGAACTGCCCGCCGTCCTGCCCATCGGCCGCCCGCTGGACAACACCCGGGTGTACGTCCTGGACGGCGCGCTCCAGCCGCAGCCGCCCGGCGTCACCGGCGAGCTGTACATCGCCGGGGCCGGCCTCGCCCGCGGCTACGCGGGCCGCCCCGGCGAGACCGCCGCCCGCTACCTCGCCGACCCCTTCGGCCCGCCCGGCGGGCGGATGTACCGCACCGGCGACACCGTCCGGTGGAGCGAGGACGGCGAACTGCACTTCGTCGGCCGCGCCGACGACCAGATCAAGATCCGCGGCTTCCGGATCGAACCCGCCGAGATCGAGGCCCGGCTCACCGCCCACCCGGCCGTCGCCGAGGCCGTCGTCTCGCTGTACCAGGACGCCGGGCGCAAGAGCCTCGCCGCCCACCTGGTGCCGGCCGAGGGCGCCGAGCCGCCCGGCGCCGCCGAACTGCGCGCCCACCTGGCCGCCGACCTGCCCGACTACATGCTGCCCGCGGCCTTCGTCACGCTGCCCGAACTCCCGCTCACCGCCAACGGCAAGGTGGACCGCCGGCGGCTGCCCGCCCCCGACCGGTCGGCGGGCGGCGACCGCCCCCACCGCGCCCCCGGCACCGATCGCGAGCGGCTGCTCGCCGCGATCTGGGCCGAGCTGCTCGGGGTCGAACGGGTCGGGCTGGACGACGACTTCTTCCTGCTCGGCGGCGACTCCATCCTGAGCATCCAGGTCGTCTCCCGGGCCCGCGCCGCCGGACTCGCGCTCTCCCCGCGCGACCTGTTCCGCCACCCCACCGTCGCCGCGCTGGCCGCGGCCGCCGGCAGCGCCGTCACCGTCGCCGGGACCGAACCGGTCAGCGGCGAGGTCGGCCTGACGCCGATCCAGCACTGGTTCCTCGACCCGAACCCGCCGCACGCCGAGCACTTCGACCAGTGCGTCGTGGTGGAGGCCCCCGGGGCCGTCGACCCGCAGGCCCTGCGCCGCGCGCTCGCCGCCCTGTGGGCCCACCACGACGCGCTGCGCTCCCGCTTCACCCGCGCCGGGGACGGCACCTGGCAGCAGCACTGCGCCCCCGCCGAGGAGAGCGCCCCCGAGCTGCTGGAGGTCCACGACCACGGCGCGGAAGCGGCGGTGACCGAGGCCGCCCACGCCTCCTTCCGGCTGGACGGCGGCCCGCTGCTCACCGCCCGGCTGTTCACCGCCCGCCTGTTCACCGCCCCGACGACCACCGCGCCGGCCACCCCGCAGGCCGGTGCGGCCGGCGCCCGGCCCGACCGGCTGCTGCTGGCCGTCCACCACCTGGCGGTCGACGGCGTCTCCTGGCGGGTGCTGCTGGAGGACCTGGAGACCGCCTACCGGCAGGCCGTCGAGGGCCGCCCGCTGCGGCTGCCCGCCCGCACCAGCTCCGTCCGGGAGTGGGCCCGCCGGCTGGCCGGGCACACCGCGGCCGGCGGCTTCGCCGACCAGCGCGCCCACTGGGCGGCCGCCGCCCGGGCCTGCGCCACCCCGCTGCCGGTGGACGGCGACGGCGGCAACACCGCCGCCGACCTGCGCGAGGTGACCGTCCGGCTGGACCGCGAACGCACCGACGCCCTGCTGCGCGAGGTCCCCGGGGTCTACCGCACCCGGATCGACGACGTGCTGCTCACCGCGCTCGGCCGGGTCCTCGCCGAGTGGACCGGGCGCGGCACCGTCGCCGTCGGCCTGGAGGGCCACGGCCGCGAGGACCGGCTCTTCGACGGCCTCGACCTGTCCCGGACGGTCGGCTGGTTCACCTCCCTCCACCCGGTCGCCCTCGACATCCCGCCGGGGGACTGGGGCACCGCCCTGAAGGCCGTCAAGGAACAGCTGCGGGCCGTGCCGGACCGCGGCCTCGGGTACGGCGCGCTGCGCCACCTGGCCCGGGACGAGGCGCTCGCCGACGCCCCCGCCCCCGGCGTGAGCTTCAACTACCTGGGCCGCTTCGACTGGTCCGCCGACGGCGCCGCCCTGGTCCGCGCCGTCCCCGGCGGCCTCGGCGGCGCGGAGGCGCCCGGCACCGAGCGCCCCCACCTGCTGGACGTGGTCGCCCGGGTCGAGGACGGCGAACTGGAGATCGGCTGGTACTACAGCGCCGGCCGGCACCGCGCCGACACCGTCACCGCCCTGGCCGAGGCCATGCTCGACGCGCTGGAGCGGATCGTCGCCCACTGCGCCGAACCCGGCGCCGGCGGCCGCACCCCCGCCGACTTCCCGCTCGCCCGCCTCGACCAGGCGGCGGTGGACCGCATAGCCGGGGACGGCCGCACCGTCGCCGACGTCTACCCGCTGACGCCGATGCAGGCCGGGATGCTCTTCCACAGCCTGCTCGACCCGGACGGCGACACCTACGTCAACCAGGTCCAGCTGGTGCTGACCGGGGTCACCGACCCGCACGCGCTGGCCGAGGCCTGGCAGCGGGCCGCCGACGCCAACGCCGTCCTGCGCACCCGGCTCAGCTGGCAGGACGGCGCCGAACCGCTCCAGGTCGTCCAGCACCGGGCCACCGTCCCGGTGACCCACCACGACTGGACCGGCCGCCCCGCCGAACAGGTCGAGCGGGACACCGCCCGGCTGCTCGCCGAGGACCGGGCGGCCGGGATCGACCTGGGCGGCGCGCCGCTGCTGCGGCTGGCCCTGATCCGGCTGACCCCGAACCGGGTGCGGGTGGTGTGGACCTTCCACCACGTGCTGCTCGACGGCTGGAGCGCCGCCCAGGTCTTCGACGAGGTCTGCGAGCGCTACGCCGCCCTGACCGCCGGACGCCGCCCCGCCCCGGTCGAGCGCGCGCCCTACGCCGACTACCTGCGCTGGCTGGCCGGCCAGGACCGGACGGCGGTCGAGCGGTACTGGCGCGACACCCTGGCCGGCTTCCCCGCCCCCACCGAACTGCCCCGGGACCGCCGCCCGGCCGGCGCCCACCGCGCCTCCTCCTCGGCCTCGGTGAAGGTCGCCCTCGGCCCCGAGCTGTCCGAGCGGCTGCGGGCCACCGCCCGGCAGGCCGGGCTGACCGTCAACACCGTGCTCCAGGGCGCCTGGGCGCTGCTGCTCTCCCGCTACGGCGGCGGCGAGGACGTGGTGTTCGGCACCATCGTCTCCGGCCGGCCCGCCGAACTCCCCGGCGTCACCTCGATGGTGGGGCTGTTCATCAACGCCCTGCCCACCCGGGTGCGGATCGACGACCGGCGCCCGCTGCTGGACTGGCTGCGGGAGGTCCAGGACCACCAGTCCGAGGCCCGCCGGCACGACGCCGTCTCGCTGGCCCAGCTCCAGGGCTGGAGCGAACTGCCGGGCGGCACCGCCCTGTTCGACAGCATCGTGGTCTTCGAGAACTACCCCTTCGACGCGCAGTCGCTGACCCGGCACGGCCTGGGCGTGGAGACCGAGCACGTGCTGGAGCCGACCAGCTACCCGCTCGGCGTGGTGGTGGCGCCCGGCGAGTCCATCGAGGTCAGCCTCGACCACGACCCGGCCGCCTTCGACGCCGCCACCGTCGAGCGGCTCGGGGCGAGCCTGCGCACCCTGCTCGCCGGGATGGCGGCCGGCCTCGACCGGCCGGCCGGCGAACTGCCGCTGCTGGACCCGGCCGAGGGACGCGAGCTGCTGGAACGCCTCGGCGGCCCGGTGCGCCGGGCGCCCCGGCGCACCCTGCCCGAGGCCTTCGCCCGGCAGGCCGCCCGCACCCCCGACGCCCCGGCCGTGCGCTCCGGCGACGGCCTGCTGACCTACCGGGAGCTGGACGAACGCTCCAACCGGCTGGCCCGGCTGCTGATCGCGGCCGGGGCCGGACCCGAGCGCTTCGTCGCGCTCGCGCTGCCCCGCACCGTCGAACTGGCCGTGGCGCTCCTCGCGGTGCTCAAGAGCGGCGCCGCGTACCTGCCGGTCGACCCCGGATACCCGGCCGAGCGGATCGCCTACCTCTTCGAGGACGTCCGGCCCGACGCCGTGATCACCGACGCCGCGACCGCAGGACGGCTCCCCGACGGCCCGTACGCCCGGATCGTGCCGGACGACCCGGCCTGCCGGGAACGGCTGGCCGCCGCCCGCACCGACGCCGTCGGCGACCCGGAACGGCACGGCGCCCTGCTGCCGGAGCACCCCGCGTACGTCATCCACACCTCCGGCTCCACCGGCCGCCCCAAGGGCGTGGTGGTCGCCCACGCCTCGGTGCTCGCCCTGACCGACTGGGCCGCCGCCGAGTTCGCCGGCCGGGGCCTGGAGCACGTGGTCGCCGCCACCTCGCTCAACTTCGACGTGTCGGTGTTCGAGATCTTCGCGCCGCTGCTCTCCGGCGGCTGCGTGGAACTCCTGCGCGACCTGCTGGCCCTGGCCGAGAACCCCGGCCCCCGGAGGGCCGGCCTGCTCAGCGCCGTGCCCTCGGCCCTCGGCGGACTGCTCGCCGACGGCGCCCTGCGAATCGGCGCGGACACCGTGGTGCTGGCCGGCGAAGGACTGCCCGACCGCACCGTGCGCACCGTGCGCGAGGCCGTCCCCGGCTGCCGGGTGCTGAACATCTACGGCCCCACCGAGGCCACCGTCTACGCCACCGCCCACACCTGCGACCCCGCCGACCCCGACCGCGACCCGCCGATCGGCCGACCGGTCGGCGGCGCCCGGGCCTACGTCCTGGACGAGCGGCTGCGCCCGGTGCCCGTCGGCGCGCCCGGGGAGCTGTACCTGGCCGGCACCGGCGTGGCGCGCGGCTACCTGCGCCGCCCCGGCCTGACCGCCGGGCGCTTCCTGCCCGACCCCTACGGCCCGCCCGGCAGCCGGATGTACCGCACCGGCGACCGGGTGCGCTGGAGCGCCGACGGCGAACTGGACTACCTCGGCCGCGCCGACGACCAGGTCAAGGTGCGCGGCTTCCGGATCGAACTCGGCGAGGTCGAGGCCGCGCTGGCCCGCCACCCGCAGGTGGCGGCGGCCGCCGCCCGGGTGGTCGACCAGGACGGCCACAAGCGGCTGGTGGGCTACGCGGTGCCCCGCGACGGCGCCCTGCCCGACCCGGCCGAGTGGCGGGCCTTCCTCGGCCGCACCCTCCCCGACCACCTGGTGCCCGCCCTGGTGGTGCCGCTGGAGCGGCTGCCGCTCGGCGCCACCGGCAAGCTGGACCGGCGCGCCCTGCCCGAACCGGTCCCGGCCACCCGGGCCACCGGCGGCGACCGGCCGCCGCGCACCGGAACCGAGCAGGCCCTCGCCGCGATCTGGCGCGAGGTGCTGGGCGTGCCCGAGGTGAACGCGGACGACAACTACTTCGCCCTCGGCGGGGACTCCATCCTCGGCATCCAGATCGTCTCGGCGGCCCGCCGGGCCGGCCTCGCGCTGACCCCCCGGCACCTGTTCGCCCACCAGACCCTCGCCGAACTCGCCGCTGCCGCCGAACGCGCGCCGCGCCCCGGCACGGACGCCGACCAGGGCGCCGTCACCGGCGAGACCCCGCTCACCCCCGTCCAGCACTGGCTGCTGGACACCCTCGACGGCGACCCCGCCCGGCTCACCCAGTCCGTCTCCTTCACCCTCGCCCCCGGCACCGAGGAGCCCACCCTGCGGGCCGCCCTGGCCGCCGTCCTGGACCACCACGACGCCCTGCGGCTGCGCTGCGAGCCGCTCCCCGACGGCCGGTGGCGCCAGTACGGCACCGAGCCCGGCCGGGCCCCCGACCTGCGGGTCCACGAGCTGCCCGCCGCCGGGGGCGAGGAACGCGAGAGCGCCCTGCGCGACCTCGGCGAGCGCCTCGCCCAGGGCTTCGACCTGGCCGCCGGGCCGCTGCTGCGCGCCGCGCTCTGCCGCTTCGCCGGCGACCCCCGCCCGGTGCTGCTGCTGGCCGCGCACCACCTGGTGGTCGACGCGGTGTCCTGGCGGATCCTGCTGGAGGACCTGGAACGAGCCCACCGCGCGGCCGCCGCGGGCCAGCGGCCCGACCTCGGCGCCAAGACCACCTCCTTCCGGGCCTGGGCCGAACGCCTCGCCGCGCACACCGCGGCCGGCGGCTTCGACGCGGAACTCCCGTACTGGCAGCGCCTGGCGGACGGTGCGGCCATCGCGCTGCCCACCGACCTCGACGGCGCCAACACGGCCGAGGCCGAGGAGTCGCTGACCTTCGCCCTGGGCGCCGAGGACACCCGCCGGCTGCTCCAGGACGTCCCGGAGGCCTACCGCACCCGGGTCAACGACGTCCTGCTCTGCGCCCTCGGCCGGGTGCTGGCCCGCTGGACCGGACGGAACCGGGTCCTGGTCACCCTGGAGGGCCACGGCCGCGAGGAACTCCTCGACGGCGTTGACCTGTCCCGCACCGTCGGCTGGTTCACCGCGATGTACCCCGTCGCCCTGGCCGTGCCCCCGGACGCGGACACCGGCACCGCCCTGAAGGCCGTCAAGGAGAGCCTGCGCGCCGTCCCGAACGGCGGCCTCGGCCACGGCGCCCTGCGCCACCTCAAGCCGGAGCCCGGCCTCGCGCTGCCGCAGATCGGCTTCAACTACCTGGGCCGGCAGGACCGGAGCGCCACCCCCGGCGGCCTGCTGCACGCCCCGGCCGGCCCGCTCACCGGCGGCATGGACCGCACCGCCCGCCGCCCCCACCTGCTGGACGTGCTCGGCCTGGTCGCCGACGGCCGGCTCTCCTTCACCTGGTCCTACTCCCGCGAGGTGCACCACAGCGGGACGGTCGCCCGGCTGGCCGCCGAACTGCTGGACGAGCTGCGGGAGATCGTCCGCCACTGCGCCGAACCCGGCGCCGGCGGCCGCACCCCCTCCGACTTCCCGCTGGCCGGCCTGGACCAGGCCGGCGTCGACCGGCTGGCCGGCACCGGCCGGGACGTGACGGAGATCCAGCCGCTCACCCCCACCCAGACCGGCATGGTCGTGCACGGCCTCGACGAGGCCGAACACGGCCTCTACGTCGAGCAGATCACCTTCGTCCTGGACGGCGCCCGCGACCCCGGCCTGCTGGCCGCCGCCTGGCAGCACGTCGTCGACCGCACCCCGGTGCTGCGCACCTCCGTGGTGCTGCGCGACGTTCCCGTGCCGCTCCAGGTGGTCCACCGGCAGGCGACGCTCCCGGTCACCGAACACGACTGGAGCGCGCTGGGCGCGGCGCAGCGCGAAGCCCGGCTGGAGGACCTGCTCGCCGAACGGCGGGCCCACCCCCTGGCCCTGGACCGGGCCCCGCTGCTGCGGCTCGACCTGATCCGGCTCGGCCCGGACCGGGTCCGGGTGGTCTGGGCCTTCCACCACGTGCTGCTGGACGGCTGGAGCGTCTTCCACGTCCTCGCGGACGTGCTGGCCGCCCACGCCGCCCTCGCCCGCGGCGAGCGGCCCGAACTGCCCGAGCGCCGGCCCTTCGCCGACTACGTCGGCTGGCTCGCGGAGCGCGACACCGGCGCCGCCGTCGAGCACTGGCGCGGCGTGCTGGCCGACCTCACCGCCCCCACCGCGCTGCCCTACGACCGCCGCCCCGCCCCGGGCGACACGGCCCGCTCCGGGGACTGGCTCTCGCACCGGCTGGACGAGGCGGACACCGAGCGGCTCCAGGAGTTCGCCCGCCGCCACCGCCTCACCCTCAACACCGTGGTGCAGGGCGCCTGGGCGCTGCTGCTGTCGCGCTGGAGCGGCGAACAGCGGGTCTGCTTCGGCACCACCGTCTCCGGCCGGCCCACCGACCTGGCCGGCTCCGACGGCATCGTCGGCCTGTTCATCACCACCCTGCCCGCCCGGGTCGCCGTCGACGGCCGCCGGCCCTGCGCCGACTGGCTGCGCACCCTCCAGGAGGAGCAGGCCGAGGACCGCCGCTTCGACCACCTGCCGCTGGCCCGGATGCACGGGCTCGGCCAGGTCCCGCCGGGCACCGAGCTGTTCGACAGCCTGGTCGTCTTCGAGAACTACCCGGTCGGCGACGCCACGGCCGGCGCGCACGGCCTGCTGGTGCGCGAACTGGACGCCCGGGAGGCCACCAACTACCCGCTCACCGTGGTGGTCTCGCCCGGCGAGCGGCTCGCCGTGGAACTCGGCCACGACCCGCGCTTCCTCGACCGGGAGACCGCCCGGCGCCTCGCCGACCAACTGCTGCACACCCTGTCCGCGCTGGCCGACTCGGACGGCACCACCCCGCTGGACGGACTCGACCTGCTGCCGCCCGGCGAACGCGAGCGGCTGCTGCGCGGCCCGGCCCGCCCGGAGACCGGCCCGGTGCCCCCGGCGACCCTGCCCGCCCTGGTCGAGGCCGCCGTGGACCGGTGGCCGCGGGCCGTCGCGCTGAGCGCGGCCGGCCTGGAGCTGACCTTCGCCGAGGCCGAGGCCCTCGCCAACCGGCTGGCCCACCGGCTGATCGCCCGCGGCGCCGGCCCCGGGCGGCTCGTCGCCCTGCTGCTGCCCCGCTCGGCCGACACCGTGCTCGCCGAACTCGCGGTGGCCAAGACCGGCGCCGCCTTCCTGCCCGTCGACCCGCACTACCCCGAGGAACGGATCGAGGCGATGCTGCGCGACGCGGCCCCCGCCCTGACCCTGGACGCCAAGGAGGTCGCCGAGCTCCTCGCCGCCGAGCCGGCCGGCGCCCCCGGCCACCGGCCCACCGACGCCGACCGGACCCGCCCGCTCGACCCGGACGACCCCGCCTACGTCATCTTCACCTCCGGCTCCACCGGCACCCCCAAGGGCGTCGTCGTCACCCACCGCGGGCTCGCGGCCTTCGCCGCCGCCGAGGCCGCGCACTACCGGGCCGCCCCGGGGGACCGGGTGCTCGCCTTCGCCACCCCCAGCTTCGACGCCTCGGTGCTCGAACTGTGCCTGGCCCTGCCGCACGGCGCCCGGCTGGTGGTGCCCGAGCCCGGCCCCCTGCTCGGCGACCGGCTGGCCGGGCTGCTGCGGGCGGAGCGGATCACCCACACCCTGCTGCCGCCCGCCGCCCTGGCCACCCTGCCGGCCGACACCCCCGGCAGCCTGCCCGACCTCAGGACGCTGATCGTCGGGGCCGAGGCCTGCGGCGCCGACCTGGTCGCCCGCTGGGCCCCGCACCACCGGATGGTCAACTCCTACGGCCCCACCGAGGCCACCGTGGTCGCCACCTGGTCCGCGCCGCTGACCGCGGACGGCGCCGCCCCGCCGATCGGCCGCCCGCTGCCCGCCACCGGCGCGTACGTCCTGGACGCCCGGCTGCGACCGGTGCCCGACGGCGTCCCCGGCGAACTGTGGCTCAGCGGACCGGCCCTCGCCCGCGGCTACCTCGGCCGCCCCGGCCTGACCGCCGCCCGCTTCACCGCCGACCCGTACGGCCCGCCCGGCGGCCGGATGTACCGCACCGGGGACCTGGTGCGCCGCGACCGCCACGGCGAACTGCACTACCTGGGCCGCACCGACCACCAGCTCAAACTGCGCGGCCACCGGATCGAGGCGGGCGAGGTGGAGGCCGTGCTGACGCGCCACCCGGCCGTACTGGACGCCGTGGTGAGCATCCGGGAGGACGAGCCCGGGCTGCCCCGGCTGGTCGCCCACCTGCTGGCCGCCCCCGGCGCCGAACCGCCCACCGGCGCCGAACTGCGCGCCCTGGCCGCCCGCTCGCTGCCCGGCCCCATGGTCCCCACCGCCTTCGCGGTGCTGGAGCGCTTCCCGCTCACCGCGAGCGGCAAGACCGACCGCGCCGCCCTGCCCGCCCCCGGGCCGGAGGAGACCGGCCCGGCCGAGCGGGTCGCACCCCGCACCCCCACCGAGGAGGCGGTGGCGGAGATCTGGGCCGAGACCCTGCACACCGATGTCGGCGCCACCGACGACTTCTTCCAGCTCGGCGGCGACTCCGTGCGCGCCCTGCTGATCGCCTCCCGGGCCAACGACGCCTTCGGCGTCACGCTCACCCCCCGCGACGTGCTGGTCTCCCGCACCGTGGCCGCCCTGGCGGACCTGGTCGAGGACCTGGTGCTCAGCGAACTCGAAGCCGCCGCCCTGGGCGGACCCGACGAAGCCGCCGCCTCCGGCCGCCCCGACGACGACGAACGGTGAGGAGCCGACCATGACGACTTCGAAGCGAGACCGCGCCGCCGCCCTGCCCGCCGACCTGCGCGAGGCCCTGCGCCGGCGGCTGGCCGGCCGGGCCGGCACCGCGCAGGCCGCCGCCGACCGGGCCATCCCGCGCGCCGACCGCAGCCGGCCGCTGCCGCCCTCCTTCGTCCAGCAGCGGCTCTGGTTCCTGGACCGGCTGCGCCCCGGCGACCCGCGCTACAACAGCGCCGTCGCCCTGCGGTTCACCGGCGCGCTGGACCGCGCGGCCCTCGCCGCGGCGCTGACCGCCGTGGTGGCGCGCCACGAGGCGCTGCGCACCACCTTCGCGGAGAGCGACGGCCGGCCGGCGCAGACCGTCCTGCCGGCCGGGCCGGTCGACCTGCCGGTCCGCACACCGGCCGACGGCGAGAGCCTGGACGCCGTCCTGCTCCAGGAGTACTCCCGGCCCTTCGACCTCGCCCGCGGGCCGCTGCTGCGCGCCCTGCTGGTGGCCGAGTCGCCGCACGCCCACGTGCTGCAGCTGACCGCCCACCACATCGTCACCGACGGCTGGTCCATGGGCGTCGTCCTGGACGAACTGTGCACCGCCTACGACGCCCTGGCCCGCGGCGCCGAACCCGGGCTGCCCGAGGTCGCCGCCCAGTACCCCGACTTCGCGGTGTGGCAGCGCGAGCAGCTCTCCGGCGACCGGCTGGAGAAGCAACTCGCCCACTGGAAGGAGAAGCTGGCCGGCGCGGTGCCGCCGGACCTGCCGCTGGACCACCCCCGGCGCGGCGAGGAGGCCGGCCCCGGCGCCCTGCACACCTTCACCGTCCCCGCGCCGCTCACCGCCCGGCTGCGCGAACTCGCCGCCGAACGGCAGGGCACCCTCAACACCGCGCTGGTGGCCGGCACCCAGGCGCTGCTGGCCCGCTGGTCCGGCCAGGAGGACGTCACCGTCGGCTCCCTGATGGCCGGCCGCACCCGCACCGAGCTGGAACGGGCCGTCGGCTGCTTCGTCAACACGGTGGTCCTGCGCACCCGGGTGGCGCCCGACGCCTCCTTCCGCGAGCTGCTCGCGGCCGCCACCGCCACCGGCAACGACGCCCTCGCCCACGGCGACACGCCGTTCGAGCGGATCGTCGAGGCGGTCGGCGCGCCCCGCGAGGCCGGCCGCAACCCGCTGTTCGACGTGCTGGTGCTGCTGCACCCCGCCCCGGCCGCGGCCGGTGACCCGCACGGACTCGCCACCGCCCCGGTCACCGTGCCCCGGCAGGCCGCCACCTTCGACCTCAGCGTGGAGTTCGTCCCCGACGGCGAGGCGCTCACCGGCGTCCTGGAGTACCGGGCCGACCTCTTCGACGCCCCCACCGCCCGCCGGACGGCCGACCAGCTGCTGCGGCTGCTGGAGGGCGCCGCCGCCGAACCGGACCGCCCGCTCGCCACCCTGCCGCTGCTCTCCGCGCGGGAGACCGAGCGGGTCACCCGGGACTGGAACGCCACCGCGCTGCCCGTCGAAGCCGTGAGCCACCCCGAACTGTTCCGCCGCCGGGCCGCCCTCACCCCGCACGCCCTCGCCCTGGTCGCCGGGGAGGAGCGGCTCGACTACGCGACCCTCGACGCCCGCGCCGAACGGCTCGCCCGCCACCTGATCGCCCGCGGCGCCGGCCCCGAACGGCTGGTCGCGCTGCGGCTGCCGCGCACCGCCGACCTGGTGGTGGCCGTCCTCGCGGTCTGGAAGTCCGGCGCCGGCTACCTGCCGCTGGACCCGGCGCTGCCCGAGGAGCGCGTCCAGTACCTGCTTCAGGACGCCCGCCCGGCCCTGCTGCTGGACGAGGAGACCCTGCGCGCCCTGGCGGACACCGACCCCGGTGACCCGGACACCGGCGACGACACCGGCGCCACCGGCCCGCTCGCCCCGCCGGACCTCTCGACCACCGCGTACGTGCTCTACACCTCCGGCTCCACCGGCCGCCCCAAGGGCGTCACCGTCCCGCACCGCGCCCTGGCCCACCTGCTCGCCGCCCACCGGGCCGGCTTCGTCGCCGACGCCGGCGGCGGGCCGCTGAACGTCGCGCTGACCGCCTCCCTCTCCTTCGACACCTCGCTGGAGGGCCTGCTGCTGCTGGCCGACGGCCACCCGCTGCACCTGGTCGACGAGACCACCCGGATGGACCCGGCCGCCTTGGTCGAGTACGTCGTGCGCCACCGGATCGACTTCCTCGACCTCACCCCCTCCTACCTGCGCCAACTGCTGCCCGCCGGGCTGCTCGACGACCCCCGCCACCGCCCCCGGGTACTGATGCTCGGCGGCGAGGCGGTCGCCCCCCGGCTCTGGCGCGAACTCGCCGCCCGCCCCGGGACGGCCGCCTACAACTACTACGGCCCCACCGAGTGCACCGTCGACGCGCTCGCCTGCCGGATCGACGGCGGGGACCGGCCGCTGGTGGGCCGCCCGCTGCCCAACGTCCGCGCCTACGTCCTGGACGGGCGGCTCCGGCCGGTGCCGCCCGGGGTGAGCGGCGAACTCCACCTGGCCGGCGAACAGGTCGCCCGCGGCTACGCCGGCCGCCCCGGCCTGACCGCCGCCCGCTTCACCGCCGACCCGTACGGGCCGCCCGGCAGCCGGATGTACCGCACCGGCGACCTGGCCCGCTGGACCGCCGACGGGCGCCTGGAGTACCTCGGGCGCGCCGACGACCAGGTCAAGGTGCGCGGCCACCGGATCGAACCCGGCGAGATCGAGGCCGCCCTGCTCGACCTGCCGGAGGTCGCCGCGGCCGCCGTGGTCGCCGTCCCCGACGCCCACGGACAGAACCGGCTGGCCGCCTACCTGGTGTTCGCCGACGGCGCCGTCCGCCCCTTCGCCGAACTGCGCGCCGCCCTGCGCCGGGTGCTGCCCGACCACCTGGTGCCGTCCTCCTTCACCGTGCTCGACGCGCTGCCGCTCGGCACCAGCGGCAAGCTCGACCGCCGCGCCCTGCCCGCCCCCGAGACCGAGGCCCGGGAAGGGGAGTTCGTCGCCCCGCGGACCCCGGAGGAGGAGACCCTCGCCGCCATCTGGGCCGAGGTGCTCGGCGTGCCCAGGGTCGGCGTCACCGACAACTTCTTCGAACTCGGCGGCGACTCGATCCTGAGCATCCAGGCCGTCTCCCGGGCCCGCGCCGAAGGCCTGCGGATCGGCTCCCAGGACGTCTTCCGCCACCAGACCGTCGCCGACCTGGCCGCCGCCGCCCGCACCGCCGGCGCCGGGGCCGCCGTCGAGCGGCACCGGGAGGAGGGGCCCGCCCCGCTCACCCCCGTCCAGGAGTGGTTCTTCGCCGCCCACGGTCCGCTGCGCCACTTCACCATGTCGATGCTGCTCGACCTGCCGCACGACCTGGACGAACCGGCCCTGGAACGGGCACTGACCGTCCTGGTGGCCGCCCACCCCGCGCTGCGTACCCGCTTCACCCGCACCGGGGCCGGCTGGCGCCAGGAACCGGTCGCCGACGCCGCGGGACCGCTGACCGCCCTCGACCCGGGCGCGGACCGGACCGCGGCCGCCGAGGCCGCCCGCGCCGAACTGGACCCGGCCACCGGCGCCCTGCTGCGCGCCGTCCTGTTCCGCCCCGCCGACGGGGAGCGGCCCCAGCTCTTCCTGACCGCCCACCACCTCGCCGTGGACAGCGTCTCCTGGCGGGTGCTGCTCGCCGAGCTGCCCGAGGCCTACCGGCGGGCCGCCGCGGGCGCCACCCCCGAGCCCGCGCCCGAGCCCACCGCGTTCACCGACTGGGCCCACCGGCTCGCCGCACTCGTCCGGGCCGGCGGCCTGGACGCCGACCTGCCGTACTGGAGCGCCGAGACCGCCGCCCCCGCCGAGCCGCTGCCCGTCGACCTGCCCGGCACCCCCACGGCCGGCTCGGTGCGCACCCTGCGCAGCCGGCTCGACCGGGCCACCACCGGGGCGCTGCTGCGCAAGGTCCCCGAGGTCTACCGCACCCAGGTCAACGACGTGCTGCTCAGCGCCCTGGGCCGGGCCCTCGCCGACTGGACCGGCACCGGGCGGGTCACCGTCGCCCTGGAGGGCCACGGCCGCGAGGACCTCTTCGACGACCTCGACCTGTCCCGCACCGTCGGCTGGTTCACCACCCAGTACCCCGTCACCCTCGCCCCGGCCGGCCCCGCCGACGCCCCCGACTGGGCCGCCACCCTCAAGCAGGTCAAGGAGCGGCTGCGGGCCGTGCCCCGCCGCGGCCTGGGCTACGAGGCCCTCGCCCGGCTCGGCTCGCCCGCCGAGGGCGCCGGGGCCCTGCGGGACGTCCCGCTGCCGCAGGTCTGCTTCAACTACCACGGCCAGTGGACCGCCCCCGAGGCCGGCGACTTCGCCCCCGCCGGGCCGGCCCCCGGCCCGGACCTCGCCCCGGACGAGCCGCCGGCCCACCTGCTCGACGTCTCCGCCGTGGTCGCCGACGGCGAACTCGAACTCACCTGGCACTACAGCGACGTGGTCCACGAGGCCGACACCGTCCGGCGGCTGGCCGAGGCCGTGACCACCGCCCTGGGCGCCATCGTCGAGCACTGCGCGAGCCCCGGCGCCGGCGGCCGAACCCCCTCCGACTTCCCGCTCGCCGGGCTCGACCAGGAGACGCTGGACCGGCTGGTCGGCGACGGCCGGGACGTGACGGACCTGCTGCCGCTCACCCCGCTCCAGGAGGGCATGCTCTTCCACCGCCTGGTCGGCGGCGAGGACGACGTCTACCTGGACCAGGCCGCCCTGCTGCTGGAGGGCGTCGCCGACCCGCACGCCCTCGCCCTGGCCTGGCAGCGGGTCGCCGACCGCACGCCCGCGCTGCGCACCTCGGTGGTATGGGAGGGCGTCCCCGCCCCGCTCCAGGTGGTGCGCCGGGGCGTCCGGCTGCCGGTGACCCACCTGGACCTGCGGGCCGCCGACCCGGCCGAGCGCGCCGAACGGCTGGCCCGGCTGCGCGCCGAGGACCTCGCCCTCGGCCTGGACATCGCCACCGCCCCGCTCACCCGGCTCACCGTGGTCCGGCTGCCCGAGGCCCGGGTCCAGCTGCTGTGGACCTCCCACCACCTGATCCTGGACGGCTGGAGCCTCGCCCAGGTGCTCACCGACGTGTTCGCCGAGTACGCGGCGCTCACCACCGGCGCGGCGCCCGCCCCGGCGGTGCGCCGGCCCTTCGCCGACTACGTCCACTGGCTCGCCGGGCAGGACGCCGGGGCCGCCCGCGCCCACTGGCGGTCCGTCCTGGACGGCTTCGCCACCGCCACCCCGCTGCCCGCCGACCGGGTGCGGCACGAGGCCCACCGGGCCCGCTCGGCCGGCAGCCACAGCGCCGCCCTGTCCGAGGAGGTCTCCGAGCGGCTCGCCCGCACCGCCCGCCACGCCGGGCTGACCCTGGGCACCGTGGTCCAGGGCGCCTGGGCGCTGCTGCTCTCCCGCTGCAGCGGCGAACCGGACGTACTGTTCGGCACCACCGTCTCCGGCCGGCCCGAGGAACTGCCCGGCGTCGAGTCGATGATCGGCATGTTCATCAACACCCTGCCCACCCGGGTCCGGGTGGACGGCGCCCGCACCGCCGCCCACTGGCTGCGGGAACTCCAGGACGACCAGGCCGAGGCCCGCCGGCACTCGGCGGTCTCGCTCGCCGAACTCACCGGCTACAGCGACGTCCCGTCCGGCAGCGCGCTGTTCGACAGCATCGTCGCCTTCGAGAACTACCCCTTCGACGACGCCCGGGCCGCCGGCACCGGGGTGCGCCTGGCCGAGGTCTCCTCCCGGGACGCCACCAGCTTCCCGCTGGTGCTGCGCGCCTACCAGGGCGGGCAGGTCGGCTTCGACCTCGCCTACGACCCCGGCCTGTTCGACGCGGCGACCGTGCGCGCCCTCGCCGAGCGGCTCTGCCTGCTGCTCACCGAGCTGGCCGCCGGACTGGACCGCCCGCTGCGCGCGCTGGCCTGGACCACCGCCGAGGAGCGGCGCCGGCTGCTGGTCGACTGGAACGGCACCGCGCAGGGCCGGCCCGGGCGCAGCCTGGTCGAGCTCTTCGAGGAGCAGGCCGCCCGCACCCCGGACGCCGAGGCCGTCACCTGCGGCGAGGAGCACGTCGACTACGCCGAGCTGGACGCCCGGGCCGACCGGCTCGCCCACCGGCTGGCCGAGTTCGGCGCCGGCCCCGAGCGGTACGTCGCCCTCGCGCTGCCCCGTACCGCCGAGCTGGTGGTGGCCGTCCTCGCCGTCCTCAAGACCGGCGCGGCCTACCTGCCGCTCGACCCGGCCCTGCCCGCCGAACGCAGAGCCGAACTGCTGCGCGACGCCGCCCCGGTGGCCCTGGTGACCATGGAGGCCCCGGAGACGCGGGAGACCCCGGAGACGCTGGAGGCCCCGGACGGGCCGACCGGCGTCGACGTGCCCGTCCTCGCCCTGGCCGACCCCGGGGTGCGCGCCGACCTGGCCCGGCGCCCGGCCGGCCCGCTCGGCCCGCGGGGAGGCCCCGGCCACCGCCCGCTGCCCGAAAGCCCCGCCTACGCCATCTACACCTCCGGCTCCACCGGCCGCCCCAAGGGCGTCGTGGTGCCGCACGCCAACGTGGTACGGCTCTTCGAGCGGACCCGGGAGCTGTTCGGCTTCGGCGCCGAGGACGTCTGGACGCTCTTCCACTCCTACACCTTCGACTTCTCGGTCTGGGAGCTGTGGGGCCCGCTGCTGCACGGCGGCCGGCTGGTGGTGGTGCCCGAGGACACCGCCCGCTCCCCGGAGGACTTCCTGCGGCTGCTCGCCGACGAGCGGGTCACCGTCCTCAACCAGACCCCGTCCGCCTTCCACCAGCTGGCCCGCGCCGACGCCCGGCTCCCGGAGGTCTCCGCCCGGCTGGCGCTGCGCACGGTGGTCTTCGGCGGCGAGGCGCTGGACGTCACCCGGCTCGCCGACTGGTACCGGCGCCACCCCGAGGACGCGCCGCGCCTGGTGAACATGTACGGCATCACCGAGACCACCGTGCACGTCACCCACACCGCGCTGGACCTCGCCACCGCCACCGCCGGCGGCCCCGGCCCGATCGGCACCGGCATCGCCGACCTGCGGCTGTACGTGCTCGACGACGACCTGGCCCCGCTGCCCCCGGGCGCGGTCGGCGAACTGTACGTGGCGGGCGAGGGGTTGGCCCGCGGCTACCTCAACCGGCCCGGGCTGACCGCCGGCCGCTTCCTCGCCGACCCGTTCGGCGCCCCCGGCACCCGGATGTACCGCACCGGCGACCGGGCCCGCTGGCAGGCCGACGGCACCCTGCGCTACCTGGGCCGCGCCGACCAGCAGGTCAAGATCCGCGGCTACCGGATCGAACCCGGCGAGATCGAGGCCGCCCTCCAGACCCACCCCGGCGTGGGCCTGGCCACCGTCGGCGTCCACGAGGACGCCGCCGGCACCCGCCGGCTGGTCGCCCACGTCGTCGGCGCGGACCCGCTGCGGCCCCCGGGCGCCGCCGAGCTGCGCGCCCACCTGGAACGGCTGCTGCCCGCCTACCTGGTGCCCGCCGCCTACGTGCCGCTGACCGCCCTGCCGCTCACCCCCAACGGCAAGCTCGACCGGCGCGCCCTGCCGGCGCCCGGACCGGACGGCTACGCCGCCGGCCGCGAGCGCACCGCCCCCCGCACCCCCGCCGAGCGGCTGGTCGCCCGGGCCTGGACGGAGGTCCTGGACGCCGGCCCGATCGGCGCCGAGGACGACTTCTTCGCCCTCGGCGGCGACTCCATCCTCGCCGTGCGGGTCACCGCCCGGCTGCGCGCCGCCTTCGGCTCCGCCGACCTCTCGCCCCGGCTGCTGTTCACCCACCCCGTGCTCGCCGACCTCGCCGGGGCGCTCGGCGAGCCGGGCCCGGGCGCCGCGCGGACCGCCGTCCCGGCCGTCGTTCCCGCCGCCGACCCGGGCAGCGAACCGCCGCTCTCCTACGCCCAGCAGCGGCTCTGGTTCCTCGACCGCTTCGAGCCCGGCAGCACCGAGTACACCTCGCTGTCCGTCCTGCGGCTGCGCGGCACCCTCGACCGGGCCGTGCTCGGCGGCGCCCTGGACGCCCTGGTCGAGCGGCACGAGGCACTGCGGACCACCTACGCCGAACGGGACGGCCGGGCCCGGCAGGTGGTGCGTCCGCCGTACCACGTGGAACTGCCCCGCGAGGACGTCCCGCCGGCCGGTCTGGACGCCCGCCTGGAGCGGATCGCCGCCACCCCCTTCGACCTCGAAGCCGGCCCGGTGCTGCGCGCCCGCCTGCTGCGCACCGCCGCCGACGAGCACGTCCTCGCCCTGGCGGTGCACCACATCGCCACCGACGGCTGGTCGATGGGCGTGCTCGGCCGCGACCTCGGCGAGCTGTACGCCGCCGCCCTCGAAGGCCGCCGCCCGCGGCTGCCCGAGCCGCCCGTCCGGTACACCGACTACGCGGCCTGGCAGCGCACCCGCACCGCCGCCGCCGAGGCCGACCTCGACCACTGGCGCCGGACCCTGGACGGCCTGGCCCCGCTGGAGCTGCCCACCGACCGGCCGCGCCCGGCGGTGCGCACCCGGGAGGGCGCGCTGGTCACCTTCACCCTGCCCGCCGAGCTGACCGCCCGGCTGCGCGAGCGCGGCCGGGCGGCCGACGGCACCCTCTACACCGTCCTGCTGGCCGCCTGCCAGGTGCTGCTGGCCCGCTGGACCGGGCAGACGGACATCGCCGTCGGCACCGTCACCTCCGGCCGCGAACAGGGCGAACTCCACGACGTGGTCGGCATGTTCGTCAACACCCTGGTGCTGCGCGGCGACATCCGCCCCGAGCTGTCCTTCCACGAGCTGCTGACCGCCGCGCAGGCCACCGTCCTGGACGCCATGGCCCACCAGGAGGTGCCCTTCGAACGGCTGGTGGACGTCCTCCAGCCGGAGCGCGACACCAGCCGCACCCCGCTGTTCCAGGTGATGGTGGCGCTGCACAACCTCGGCGCCGAGGCGCCCCGGCTGCCCGGCCTGACGGTGGAACCCCTCACGCCGCCCGTCCGCAACGCCACCTTCGACCTCTCCTTCGACTTCGCCGAGCACGACGGCGGCCTGACCGGCTACCTGGAGTACAGCACCGGGCTCTTCGACGCCCGCACCGCCCGGCAGCTCGCCGACCGGCTGACCACCCTGCTGGCGGCCGCCGCCGACGCGCCCGACACGGCCGTCGGGGCGCTGCCGCTGATGACCGGGCAGGAGCGGGAGCGGGTCCTGCGGCAGGGGCGCGGCGAGCCGCTGCCCGGGCCCGACACCACCTTCACCGCCCTGTTCGAGGAGCAGGCCGCCCGCACCCCGGACGCCACCGCGCTGGTCGCCCGCGACGCCACCCTGGACTTCGCCGCGCTCAACACCCGGGCCAACCGCCTCGCCCGCCACCTGGCCGCCCTCGGCGCCGGCCCGGAGCAGGTGGTCGCCGTCCGGCTGCCGCGCACCTCCGACCTGCTGGTGGCGCTGTTCGCGGTGCTCAAGGCCGGCGCCGTCCTCCAGTTCGTCGACCCGGACCTGCCCGAGGAGCGGGCCGCCCTGCTGCTCGACGACACCCGGCCGCGCACGGTACTGACCGAGCACACCCTGCGGGAGGTGCCGTGGGAGGCCCTGCCCGGCCACGACCTCACCGACGCCGAACGGACCGCCCCGCTGCTGCCCGGGCACGCCGCCTACCTGATCCACACCTCCGGCTCCACCGGCCGTCCCAAGGGCGTGGTCGTCGAGCACCGCCAGCTGGTCAACCTCTGCCGCGACCACCGGGAGGGGATGCTCGCCCCGCACACCGCCGACGGCGGCCGGCTGAAGGTCGCCCTCAGCGCCTCCCTCTCCTTCGACACCAGCTGGGAGGGCCCGCTGCTGCTGGTCTCCGGCCAGGAACTCCACCTGATCGACGAGGACGTCCGGCTGGACCCGCAGGCCTTCCTCGCCCGGATCGTCGACCAGCGGCTCGACGTCGTCAACGTCACCCCCTCCCTGCTGCGCGAACTCACCACCGCCGGACTGTTCGCCCCCGCCCCCCACCACCCCCGGCTGCTGCAGCTCGGCGGCGAGGCGATCCCCGCCGCCACCTGGCGGGACCTGTGCGCGGCCCAGGCCGAGTACGGCATCAGCACCTACAACCTGTACGGGCCCACCGAGTGCACCGTCGACGCCGCCTACGCCCGCTGCGCGGACCACCCCGGGCGCCCGGTGATCGGCCGGCCGGGCCGCGGCGTCACCGCCCACGTGCTCGACGGCGCGCTGCGCCCGGTGCCGCCGGGGATGCCCGGGGAGCTGTACCTGGCCGGGGAACAGGTCGCCCGCGGCTACCTGAACCGGCCCGGGCTGACCGCCGGCCGCTTCCTCGCCGACCCGTTCGGCGCCCCCGGCACCCGGATGTACCGCACCGGCGACCTGGCCCGCTGGGACGCCGAAGGACAGCTGGAGTTCCTCGGCCGGGCCGACGAGCAGGTCAAGATCCGCGGCTTCCGGATCGAGCCCGGCGAGGTGGAGGCCGCCCTGCTGACCCACCCCGACCTCGCGGACTGCGCCGTCGCCGCCCGCGAACAGGGCGGCCGGACCCTGCTGGTCGGCTACCCGGTGCCGGCCGGCGACCGGGTGCCGCCCGCCGAGGAACTGCGGGCCTGGCTGCGCCGCACCCTGCCCGACCACCTGGTGCCCACCGCGTTCGTCCCGCTGGCCCGCGTCCCGCGCACCGTCAGCGGCAAGACCGACCGGCGGGCCCTGCCCGCCCCGCCCGCCCAGCCGGACCGCACCACCCCGTACGTCGCCCCGCGCCCCGGCACCGAGCAGCGGCTCGCCGCGATCTGGGCCGAGGTGCTGGGCGTGGAACGGGTCGGCGCCCGGGACAACTTCTTCGCCCTCGGCGGCGACTCCATCCTCAGCATCCAGATCGTCTCCCGGGCCCGCGCCGCCGGCCTCGGCCTCACCACCAAGGACGTCTTCCGCTACCAGAACGTCGCCGAACTCGCCCTGTGCGCCGGTGAGTCGTCGGTACGGGCGGAGGCGGACGAGGCCGAGCCCGCCGAGGCGCCGCTCACCCCGATCCAGCACTGGTACCTCGACGGCCGCCGGGAGGGCGAGGCGCTGCGCTTCACCATGACCCAGCGGCTGGCCCTGGCCCCGGGCACCGACCCGGCCGCCCTGCGGACCGCGGTGCTCGCCCTGGCGGAGCACCACCCGGCGCTGCGCACCCGCTTCCGCCGGGGCGGAACCGGCTGGCACCAGGAGGTCCTGGAGCAGGCACCGGACGGCGTCTTCACCCACCACCCGGCCACGGCGGAAGCGCAGGTGCAGCGCGCCGCCGACGAGGCGCAGCGCTCCCTCGACCCGGTCGAGGGCCGGATGCTGCGCGCCCTGTTCTTCGACGACGGCGCCGACCGGGCCGGCCAGCTCGTCCTGACGATCCACCACCTGGCCGTCGACGGCGTCTCCTGGCGCATCCTGCTCGCCGACCTCGAAGCGGCCTACCGCGCCGCCCGCACCGGCGCACCCGTCCGGCTGCCCGAGCCGGGCACCTCCTGCACCCGCTGGGCCGCCCGGCTGGAGCGGCACACCCGCTCCGGCGCCCTGGACGGCGACAGCGCGTACTGGACCCGCACCGGCGAGGCCCCGGCCGGGCTGCCCGAGGGGCGGCCCGGCCCCAACACCCACGGCACCGCCGCCACCGTCACCGTCACCCTGGACGAGCGGACCACCGAGGCGCTGCTGCGGCACGTCCCGGAGGTCTACCGCACCCAGGTCAACGACGTCCTGCTCAGCGCGCTGGGCCGCACCCTGGCCCGCTGGTGCGGCCGCGACTCGGTGCTGATCGGGGTGGAGGGCCACGGCCGCGAGGACCTCTTCGCCGACCAGGACCTCTCCCGGACGGTCGGCTGGTTCACCGCCGAGTTCCCGCTCGCCCTGCACGTCGACCCCGGGGCCGGCTGGCACGACACCCTGCGCTCGGTCAAGGAGCAGCTGCGCGCCGTCCCGCTGCGCGGACTCAGCCACGGCGCCCTGCGCCACCTGCACCCGTCCGCCCTGCCGGCCGACGCGGCCGCGCCGCTGATCGGCTTCAACTACCACGGCCAGTGGGACAGCCGCAGCGCCGCCGCCGACGGGCTGCTGCGCGGCTCGCTGCCCCCGGCCGGACGGGACACCGACCCCGACGAGCCCCGCCCCCACCTGCTGGACGTCATCGGGGCGGTCCAGGACGGCCGGCTCGAACTGGGCTGGACCTACCCCGCGGCCCGCTACGACGAGGCCACCGTCCGCGCCCTCGCCGAGCAGACCCTCCAGGCGCTGCGCGAGCTGGCCGAGCACTGCGCGAGCCCCGGCGCCGGCGGCCGCACCCCGTCCGACTTCCCGCTGGCCGGCCTCGACCAGGAGCGGCTGGACACCCTGGTCGGCGACGGCCGCGACACCGAGGACGTGCTGCCGCTCACCCCCCTGCAGTCCGGCATGCTCTTCCACGGCCTGGTCGACGAGGACGGCGCCTACGTGGACCGGATCGCCGTACGGCTGGCCGGCGTCGCCGACCCGGCGGCCTTCGCCGCGGCCTGGCAGCAGGTCGCCGACCGCACCCCGGCGCTGCGCACCTCCGTGCACTGGCGCGGCCTGCCGCACCCCGTCCAGCTGGTCGCGCGCCGAGCCGCCCTGCCCGTCCGCCACCTGGACTGGCGCGCGCTGACGGCCGAACAGCGCGCCCAGGGGACCGAACGGCTGCTCGCCGAGGAGCGGGCCGCCGGGCTGGACCTGGGCACCGCGCCGCTCAGCCGGCTGGCCCTGGCCGCGCTGCCCGGCGAGGAGGTGCTGCTGCTCTGGTCCACCCACCACGTGATCCTGGACGGCTGGAGCACCGGACAGCTGCTCACCGAGGTGTGCGAGGAGTACGCGGCGCTCACCGGCGGACCGCAGGCGCCCCGCCCGGTCCGGCGCCCGTTCGCGGACTTCCTGGCCTGGCTGCGCGAGCAGGACGAACAGGCCGCCGAGGACCACTGGAGCGGCGCCCTGGCCGGGTTCACCGAACGGACCGCGCTGCCCTACGACCGCCGGCCCGCCGGAGCGCACCGGGCCCGGGCCACCGCCGCCGTCCACCGCGCCCTCGACGAGGCGCTCTCCGCCCGGCTGCGGGAGAACGCCGCCGCCGCCGGACTGACCGTCAACACCCTGGTCGAGGGGGCCTGGGCGCTGTTGCTGGCCCGCTACGGCGGCACCGCGGACGTCGTCTTCGGCACCACCGTCTCCGGGCGGCCGGCCGAACTGCCCGGCGTCGAGACGATGATCGGCCTGTTCATCAACACCGTGCCGGCCCGGGTCCGGCCGCCCGCGACCGGCGGCGTGCTGCCCTGGCTGCGGGACCTCCAGGACCGGCAGAGCGACGGCCGCCGCCACGACCACCTGGCGCTGCCCCGGATCCAGGCGCTGAGCGAACTGCCCGCCGGGGAACCGCTGTTCGACAGCATGCTGGTGTTCGAGAACTACCCCGTCGACGAGTCGGCCGCGGACCGCACCGGCGTGCGGGTGGTCGAGGTGCGCGCCGACGACGCCACCACCTTCCCCTGGTGCCTGCGCGCCCACCTCAGCGGGCAGCTCGCCTTCGACCTGGCCTACGACCCCGCCCTGTTCGACGACGGCACCGTCCGGGACGCCGCCGACCGCCTCGCCCTGCTGCTGACCGCCCTCGCCGACGGCCTGGACGGCGACCTCGCCGCGCTGGACCCGCTCACCGCGGCCGACCGCGAACTGCTGGCCGCCTGGCACGCCACCGCCCGCCCGCCGGTGCCGCGCAGCCCGCTGGGGATCTTCGCCGAGCAGGCCCGCCGCACCCCCGACGCCCCCGCCGTGCGCGACGGCGAGCGGGAACTGACGTACCGCGGGCTCGACGACTGGTCCGACCGGCTGGCCGCCCGGCTGCTCGCCGACGGCCTGGCCCCCGAGGACCGGGTGGCACTGGCACTGGACCGCGGCACCGAACTCGTCGTCGCCCAACTGGCCGTCCTCAAGGCGGGCGGCGCCTACCTGCCCGTCGACCTTCGCGCCCCCGAGGAGCGCCGCCGCGCCCTGCTCGACCGGGCCGGCGCCGCCCACCGGCTGACCGCCGAACAGGTCGCCGCCGCACGGACCGGTGAGGCCGCCCCGCACCTTCCGCCCGCCGACCCCGACCGGCTGGCGTACGTGATGTACACCTCCGGCTCCACCGGCGAACCCAAGGCCGTCGCCGTCCGGCACCGCGACGTGGCCTCGCTCGCCACCGACAGCCGCTTCACCGACGGCAGCTGCGCCCGGGTGCTGCTGCACTCGCCGGTCGCCTTCGACGCCGCCACCTTCGAGGTGTGGGCGCCGCTGCTGAACGGCGGCTGCGTGCTCGTCGCCCCCGCCGGTCCGGTGGACGCCGCACTGCTGCGCCGCCTCGCCGGACCGGACGGACCGACGGCGCTGTGGCTCACCGCCGGACTGTTCCGGCTGCTCGCCCAGGACGCGCCGGACTGCTTCACCGGCCTGCGGGCCCTGTGGACCGGCGGCGACGTGGTGCCCGCCGCCGCCGTGCGCCGCGTCCTGGCGGCCTGCCCCGGACTGACCGTCACGGACGGCTACGGCCCCACCGAGACCACCACCTTCGCCACCGCCCACGCCCTCCCGGACGCCGCGGCCGTACCCGACACCGTCCCGATCGGCCGCCCGCTGGACGACCGGCGGGTGCACGTCCTGGACGGCCGGCTGCGGCCCGTCCCGCCGGGCTGCGCGGGCGAGCTCTACCTGGCCGGCGAGGGCCTGGCCCGCGGCTACCTCGGCCGCCCCGGCGCCACCGCCGCCCGCTTCCTCGCCGACCCCTCCGGCCCGCCCGGCGCCCGGATGTACCGCACCGGGGACCTCGCCCGGCGCCGCCCCGACGGCACCGTCGAGTTCCTCGGCCGCGCCGACGACCAGGTGAAGATCCGCGGCTTCCGGGTCGAGCCCGGCGAGGTGGAGGCCGCCCTCGCCGCCCACCCGAAGGTCACCGACGTCGCCGTGGTCGTCCGGGAGGACCGGCCCGGCGCCCGCCGGCTGGTCGCCTACCCGGTCGGCGCCGTCGACCCCGAGGAACTGCGGGCCTTCGCCGCCCGCACCCTGCCCGACTACCTCGTCCCGGCCGCCGTCGTCCCGCTCCCCGCCCTCCCGCTGAGCCGCAACGGCAAGGTCGACCGCGCCGCCCTCCCGGCGCCCGAGGAGCGGCCCGGCCACGGGCGCCGCGCCCGCGTCGAACCGCGCACCGCCGCCGAACACCGCACCGCCGAGGTCTTCGCCGAGGTCCTCGGCATCCGCCCGCCCGGCACGGACGAGGACTTCTTCGCACTGGGCGGCGACTCCATCCTCAGCATCCGGCTCGCCGCCCGCCTCGCCGAGGCCTTCGGCGCCGACCTCGGCCCCCGCGCGGTCTTCGACCACCCCACCCCGGCCGGCCTGGCCCGGCTGCTCACCGAGGCGTCCGGCACCCCGGCCCGCCCGCCCGTCGTCCCGGTGCCCCGCACGGGCGCGGCCCCGATGTCCCACGCCCAGCAACGCCTCTGGTTCCTGGAGGAGTTCACCCCCGGCGTCGCCGAGAACGTCGCGCTCGCGCTGCGGCTGCGCGGCACCCTCGACCCCGGCGCCCTCGGCGCGGCCCTGGACGCCCTGACGGCCCGGCACGAGTCGCTGCGCACCACCTTCGACAGCGTCGACGGCCACGGCGTCCAGCTGGTCAACCCGCCGCACGTCGTCCCGCTGCCGCTGCACGACCTCTCCGGCCGGCCCGCCGACGAACGGCCGCAGGCCCTGCGCGACCTGCTCGCCGCCGAACGCGCCCGCCCCTTCGACCTGCGCCGCGGACCCCTGCTGCGCGCCACCCTGGCCCGGCTGGCCGACCACGAACACGTGCTGGCGCTGACCCTGCACCACATGGTCACCGACGGCTGGTCCACCGGCGTGCTGCTCACCGACCTCGCCCACCTCTACCGTGCCGAACTCGACTCCACGGAAGCCGAGT
This sequence comes from Kitasatospora sp. NPDC127116, assembly GCF_042677365.1. Lineage (NCBI taxonomy): Bacteria > Bacillati > Actinomycetota > Actinomycetes > Kitasatosporales > Streptomycetaceae > Kitasatospora > Kitasatospora sp. NPDC127116. The sequence goes on along the minus strand of NZ_JBHXTL010000023.1, from coordinate 35,659 downwards.
TGGCGCCACTGCCGGTGCAGTACGCCGACTACGCCCACTGGCAGCGCACCGAAGGGGCCCCCAGCGGGGAACAGCTCGCCTACTGGAAGCGCCAACTGACCGGCGTGGTACCGCCGCGGCTGCCCACCGACCGGCCCCGGCCCGCGGTGCGCACCGCCAACGCCGCCAACGCCGCCACCGTCCGCCTGGAACTGCCCGCCGACACCGCCCGCCGGCTGGCCGAGGTCGGCCGGGAGCGCGGCGCCACCCTGTTCACCACCCTGGTCGCCGCGTCCCAGGCCTACCTGGCCCGGCTCTGCGGGGACACCGACATCACCGTCGGCACCATCACCTCCGGCCGGCACCGGCCCGAGATCCAGCAGCTGGTCGGATTCTTCGTCAACACCCTGGTGCTGCGCTCCCGGGTGGAACCCGGCCAGTCCTTCGACGCCCTCCTCGGCGAGGTGCGGCAGACCGTCCTGGACGCCTTCGCCCACCAGGACGTGCCCTTCGAGAAGGTGGTCGACGAGGTCCAGCCGGTGCGCGACACCAGCCGCAGCCCGCTCTTCCAGGTCCACGTGGTGCTCCAGAACGCGCCGTCCGCCGAACCCGACCTGCCGGGCCTCGACGTGACCGGCATCGAGCCCGACGCCGTACGGACGGCCTTCGAACTGGTGCTGGAGTTCGTCGAGACCGCGAGCGGCGCGCTGCACGGCCTGCTCACCTACAACACCGACCTGTTCGACCCGGCCACCGTCGAGCGGATGGCCGGCCAGCTCGCCACCCTGCTGACCGCCGTCGCCCAGGACCCGGCCCGCGCCGTCGGCGCGCTGCCGCTGGCCGGACCGGACACGCCGCCCGCCGAGACCGGCGGCACCTTCCGCCCGGTGCCCGAAGCCACCCTGCCCGAGCTGTTCGAGCGCCGGGCCGCCGCCACCCCCGACGCACCCGCCCTGCTCGACGGCGAGCGCGAACTCGGCTACGCCGAACTGGACCGGGCCGCCAACCGGCTGGCCCACCACCTCATCCGGCGCGGCGTCGGGCCCGAGCGGCTGGTCGCCCTCGCACTGCCCCGCTCGGCGGCCATGGTGGTCGCCCAGCTCGCCGTCGCCAAGGCCGGCGGCGCCTTCCTCCCGGTCGACCCGGACTACCCGGCGCCCCGGCGCGCGTTCATGATCCGCGACGCCGCCGCCCACCTGGTGCTCGACGACCCGGACGGGGTCTGGACCGCCGAAGGCCCGGACACCGCACCCACCGACGCCGACCGCACCACCGCCCTCACCCCCGCCCACCCGGCCTACGTCATCTACACCTCCGGCTCCACCGGCACCCCCAAGGGCGTCCTGGTGACCCACGCCGGCCTCGCCGTCTTCGCGGCCGCCGCCGCCGAGCAGTACGCCGTCGGCCCCGGCGACCGGGTGCTCCAGTTCGCCTCGCCCAGCTTCGACGCCTCCGTGCTGGAACTGTGCATCTCCCTGCTCTCCGGGGCCGCCCTGGTCACCGGCGAGGAAGGACCGCTGGTCGGCGAACGGCTCGCCGAGGTCCTCGCCGCCCGCCGGATCAGCCACACCCTGATCCCCCCGGCGGCCCTGGCCACCGTGGAACCCGCGACCGCCGCCGCCCTGCCCGACCTGCGCACCCTGGTGGTCGGCGCCGAGGCCTGCCCGGCCGACCTGGTCGACACCTGGGCCCCCGGCCGACGGATGATCAACTCCTACGGCCCGACCGAGGCCACCGTCGTCGCCAGCTGGACCGGCCCGCTCACCCCCGGCACCGGCACCCCCGCGATCGGCCGGCCCAGCGGCGCCACCCGCGCGTACGTCCTGGACACCGCCCTGCGGCCGGTGCCGCCCGGCGTCACCGGGGAGCTCCACCTGGCCGGCCCCGGCCTCGCCCGCGGCTACCTCGGCCGCCCCGGCCTCACCGCCCAGCGCTTCCTGCCCGACCCGTACGGCGCCCCCGGCGACCGGATGTACCGCACCGGGGACCTCGCCCGCCGCGACGCCGACGGCCAACTCCGGTTCGCCGGCCGCGCCGACGAACAGATCAAGCTGCGCGGCTTCCGCATCGAACCCGGGGAGATCGAGAGCGCCCTGCGCCGCAGCCCCCTGGTGCGCGACGCCGTCGTCACCGTCCGCGCCGACGGCCCCGGCGGCGGACGGCTCGTCGGCTACGTCGTCCCGACCGACGCCACCGCGGGCGCGCCAGCCCTCGAACTCCGGCTCCACCTGGCCGAAACCCTGCCGCCCCACCTGGTCCCCGCGGCCTTCGTCCCGCTGGCCGCCCTGCCGCTCACCCCCAACGGCAAACTCGACCGCCGGGCCCTGCCCGACCCCGGGCCCGCCCACGCCACCGCCGGCCCGGGCCGGGCGCCGGAGACCGACCTCGAACGCCGGATCGCCCGGATCTGGGCCGACGTCCTCGGCCTCGACGAGGTCGGCGCCGACGACAACTTCTTCCTGCTCGGCGGCGACTCCATCCTCAGCATGCAGGTGGTGTCCCGGCTGCGCCGCGACGGCCTCCACCTGGCCACCCGGGACCTGTTCAGCCACCAGACCGTGGCCGAACTCGCCACCGTCGTGCGCACCGCCACCGAACGCGCGGACGACGGCCCGGTGACCGGCGGCCTGCCGCTCACCCCCATCCAGGAGTGGTTCCTGACCACCCCGCGCGCCGCCCACCACCACTTCAACCAGTCCACCCTGCTCGAACTCGGCGCCGACCCCGACCCGACGGCACTGCGCGCCGCCCTCGACGCCCTGCTGGAACACCACGACGCGCTGCGCATGCGCTTCACCCGCGACGAGGCCGGCTGGCACCAGTTCAACCCGCCGCCCGCCCCCGCCGAGGACCTCCTGATCCGCTACGACCTGACCGGGCAGAGCGCCGAGGCCGCCGACGCGGCCATGGCCAAGGCCGCCGACGAACTCCACGCCGGCTTCGACCTGGCCCACGGCCCGCTGCTGCGCGCCGCCCTGTTCACCGGCCACCCGGAGCACCCCGCCCTGCTGCTCCTGGTCGCCCACCACCTGGTCGTCGACGCCGTCTCCTGGCGGGTGCTGCGCGACGACCTGGAGAGCGCCCACCGGCAGGCCGTCCGCGGCGGTGCGATCACCCTGGGGGAGCGCGGCACCTCCTTCCGGGACTGGGCGCACCGGCTCGCCGGCCACGTCGCCGACGGCGGCCTGGACCACGAACTCCCGTACTGGGAGGAGGCGGTGAGCGCCCGGACGGCCCTGCCCGGCGGCCCGGCCGACCCGGGCGGCGCCGCGAGTGACGACACCGCCGACGACGATGTCGCGAGCGACGGCGCCGAGAGCGACGGCGCCGAGAGCGTCGCGGTCACCGTCGAACTCGACGAGGCGGACACCGAGTCACTGCTGCGCGCCGCCCCCGCCGCCTACCGCACCCGGGTCAACGACGTGCTGCTCGCCGCGCTCGCCCTCGCCCTGGCCCGCTGGAGCGGACAGCAGCGGATCGCCCTGGACCTGGAGGGACACGGCCGGGAGGACCTGCTGGAGGGCGTCGACCTGTCCCGCACGGTCGGCTGGTTCACCACCGTCCACCCCGTCGCCTTCCACGTCCCCGACCCCGACCGGCCCGATCCGGACCGCGACTGGCGCGCCCTGGTGAAGTCCGTGCGCCGGCAGCTGCGCGCGGTGCCCGGCAACGGCCTGGGCTTCGGCGCCCTGCGCACCTTCGGCACCCCCGAGGTCCGCGAGCGCCTCGCCGCCGGCGGGCACGGCCAGGTCGTCTTCAACTACCTCGGCCAGTGGGACGCCCGGCCCGAGACCGCCGGCGACGGCCTGGTCCGCGCCGAACTCGGCTCCTTCGGCCAGGACCACGACCCCCGGGACGGCGGCTCCCACCCGCTGGAGGTGGTCGGCGCGGCCCAGCACGGCCGCCTCGCCTTCACCTGGCACCACCGGCCCGCCGTGCACGACACCGGGGCCGTCCGCCGGGCGGCCGAGGACTTCGCCGCCGCCCTGCGGCAGATCGCCCGGCACGCCCGGGAAAGCCACTGACCGCACACCACCACCGACACCCGTTCGTCCGACGACAGAGGAGCCCGACATGGACGAGAACACCCGCTACCAGGTGCTGCGCAACGACGAGGAGCAGTACTCCCTCTGGCCCGCCGACCTCGACGTCCCGGCCGGCTGGCAGCCCGTCGGCACCGAGGGCACCGAGGCCGAGTGCACCGCCTACGTCGACGAGGTGTGGACCGACATGCGCCCGAAGAGCCTGCGCGATCGCATGGAGAACGCCGGAGCCTGACCGGCCGCACGGACGGGGCCGCCGGTCGCGCCGCGCCGACCGGCCCCGTCCCGGCCACCGCGCCACCCCACCACCGCGCCACTCGACCACTCCACCACTTCACCGCTGAACGACCGCACCACCGAGCCGCCGCACCATCACGACCCGAGGAGAGCACCATGACCCCTCCGCTGCGCACCGAGCACCTGGACTTCATCCCCTACCGGCCCGAGGACGAGGACGCCTTCGTCTCCCTGCTGCGCAACGCGGACGTGTGCCGCTGGATGGGCCAGGACCTCGTGCCCGATCCGGACATCCGCACGCTGTTCCGCGCGATCCTGACCGACGTCTACCCGCAGAACCTCTTCGACATCTGGGGCCTCTGGCTGGACGGGGCGTACGCGGGCCACGCCGAGGTCAAGCGCACCGGGAACGTCGACGGCCACGAGCTGGTCACCGCGCTCGCCCCGGAGTTCTGGGGCCGCGGCCTGGGCGCCGAGGCGGTGCGCGGCCTGATCCGCTACGCCGGTGACGAGCTGGGCCTCAAGGAGGTCTACGGCATGGTCGGCGCCGAGAACACCCCGAGCCTGACGATGAGCCACCGGCTCGGCTTCCGGCACCTGCGCGACGTCGTCGGCGACGACGGCTCGGTGACGAAGCTGCTGGCCATCTCCACCACCGACGAGGCCTGACCCCTTCCCCGTCCGGGCCCGACCCCTGCCCCGTCCGGAGCAGCGAACCGGCCCCTCCGTCGGTCCCGCCCCGCCCGCCGTCCGCGGAGGCGCACACCGTGCCCGGGACGGACCGCGTCCGCGGAACCGCCGAGTACCCTGCCGGCCGCCCCCGCCGGCTCGGTACCCGGGACCGCGGCAGGGACGGGATACCTCCGCCCGGGTGATGTTGCCGCCCCGCGTGTCCGGCCTTGCGGTGAAGTCAGTGCGCTGCTGGTTTGCTGTCCGGCGGGGTTCCGACGGTGCGGCTCTCGTTCCGGCGGCCCAGGCCGGGCGCGGTCGCCGTCTCTCCTCACAACGGGAGGCCGGTGAGCCCGCCCGTTCACGGACGGTTCCGGAGCTGGAGGTGACGGGTGGTCGGGGCCCGACAAGGGGGCGGACCGCCCGGGGAGGACCCCGCGCGGGGCCGGGGCGGCACAAGGGTGCGGGATCTGCCCGGGCGCGGTGCCAGGAGGCTGCGCGGGGCGGCCCGAACCGTCGGCCGGTCCCTCGCCTCGGCCGGCGCGGCGCTCGCCGCCCGGGCCGGTCGGATGCCCCCTCCACCCGGCCCGTTCCGCCGGGGGTTCTGGCGCAGCCCGATCCGCGGGCCGTGGCTCACCTCCGTGTTCGGGTTCGTGCTGCTCGCCGGGATCCCGGTGCTGTTCGTGACCGGGGCGCTGTCCTACGCCGCGTACAACCCCGGCCTCGGCCGGCTCAACGACCAGACGCCGGAGAAGGGGCTGCTGGGCTTCTACCTCTTCGACTGGCCCACCGATCCGTCCTGGCTGTACCGGCTCACCCAAGGCGTGCACGTGACGCTCGGCGTCGTGCTGGTTCCGGTGCTGCTGGCCAAGCTGTGGTCGGTGATCCCGAAGCTCTTCACCTGGCCGCCCGTCCGCAGCGCCGCGAACGCGCTGGAGCGGCTGTCGCTGCTGATGCTCGTCGGCGGCGCCGTGTTCGAGTTCGTGACCGGGATCCTCAACATCCAGCTGCACTACGTCTTTCCGGGATCCTTCTACCCGCTGCACTTCTACGGTGCGTGGGTGTTCATCGCGGCCTTCGCCGTCCACGTGGTCCTCAAGCTGGGCAGCGCGAGCCGTGCCCTGCGGTCGCGTCCGCTGCTGGCGGAGCTGCGGACCGGGCTCGCGGCGACCGGGCCGGAGCCCTCCGACGGCGGGGGCCTGGTGGCGGCCTCGCCGGCCGTGCCGACGACCTCCCGGCGCGGTGCGCTCGCCCTGGTGGGAGGCGGCTCGCTCGTCCTGTTCGCGGTGACGGCCGGGCAGAGCCTGGGCGGCAGCCTCCGCGCGACCGCGCTCCTGGCGCCGCACAACCGGGCCCCCGAGCAGGGCCCGAACGGCTTCCAGATCAACAAGACCGCCGCCGCCGTCGGGATCACCCCGCAGCTCGTCGGGCCCGACTGGCGCCTCGAACTGCACGGTGCCGCGGGGCCGTTGGTCCTCACCCGGGAGCAGTTGCTGGCCATGCCGCAGCGGTCGGCCCGGCTGCCGATCGCCTGCGTGGAGGGCTGGTCCACCGAGGACCAGCTGTGGAGCGGACTGCGGCTGGCCGACCTGGCGGCCCTGGCCGGCCTGCCCGGTGCGGCCGAGGTGCTGGTGGAGTCGGTCCAGCCACCCGGCCCCTTCACCTCGGTGCTGCTGCGGGGCAACCAGATCCGCGACCTCCGGTCCCTCCTGGCCCTGCACGTCAACGGAGTCGACCTGTCGCTCGACCACGGCTTCCCGGCCCGGATCATCGTCCCCGCCAACCCCGGTGTGAACAACACCAAGTGGGTCGGCCGACTCACCTTCAGGGCGTGACCGTGGCCCGACCCGCCCGTCTCACCCGCTGGTACGGCGCAGGGCCGATGCACCTGCTCGTGCTGCTCGCCTCGTTCGCGCTCACCGGTTACGCCGCCGAGCGGCTGGTGTCCGACCGGGCCCTCGCGGTGGTGGTCTGGTTCGTCGGCGGGGCCCTCGTCCACGACCTGGTCCTGCTGCCGCTCTACTCGCTCGCCGACCTCTCCGCCCGGTCCGTCCTGCGCCACCGCCACGAGCGGGCTCCGACCGTCGAGTGGATCAACTACCTGCGGGTACCGGTCGTCCTGTCCGGCCTCCTGCTGCTCGTCTGGTTCCCCCTCGTCCTGAACCTGTCCGAGCCGTACCCGGGGGCCACCGGGCTGTCGGAGGAGGTCTACCTCGGCCGGTGGCTCGCCGTCAGCGGAGTCCTGTTCGGCGCGGCGGCCGTCGCCCTCGCGCTCAAGCTCCGCCGCGTCGGCCGATCCCGACGGTCCGCGCCCGGGTGAGCGGCGGGCCGGCCCGTACCGGTGGTGCGGGGTTCGTGAACCGTAAGAACGGATGTCGAGACCCGAGGCCCGCTGGTTCCCGCAGTGGCCGGAACGGTCTCGCCGAGAGAGAGGTGGAACACATGACGCCACGTGGGGACGCGCCGCGGGCCGAGGTCGGTGTGATCGGCGGCTCGGGCTTGTACGCGCTGCTGGACGAGGTGACCGAGGTGCGGGTCGACACGCCGTACGGGCCGCCGAGCGACGCGCTGTTCCTGGGCGAGGTGGCCGGTCGCCGGGTCGCCTTCCTGCCCCGGCACGGGCGCGGGCACACGCTGCCGCCGCACCGGATCGACTACCGGGCCAACCTCTGGGCGCTGCACGCCCTGGGGGTGCGGCAGGTGTTCGGACCGTGCGCGGTGGGCGGGCTGCGGCCGGAGTACGGGCCCGGCACGCTGCTGGTGCCGGACCAGTTCGTGGACCGGACCGCGGGCCGGGTGCAGACCTTCTACGACGGGCGGCCGCTGCCGGACGGCTCCGTCCCCGAGGTGGTGCACGTGCCGATGGCCGACCCGTACTGCCCGGCGGGGCGGCGGGCGGCCCTGGACGCCGCCGCCGCGGCGGCCTGGGGGCCGGTGGACGGCGGCACCCTGGTGGTGATCGAGGGGCCGCGCTTCTCGACCCGCGCCGAGTCCCGCTGGTTCTCCGCGAACGGCTGGTCGGTGGTCGGCATGACCGGGCACCCGGAGGCCGCGCTGGCGCGTGAACTAGGCCTCTGCTACAGCACGTTGGCGCTCGTCACCGACCACGACGCCGGAGTCGTGGCAGGCGAGGGCGTCACCCAGGCCGAGGTGCTGAAGGTCTTCGCGGGCAACGTCGACCGGCTGCGCACGGTGCTGTTCAAGGCGATCGAGCTGCTGCCCGTCGACCGGGACTGCGTCTGCTCGCACGCCCTGGACGGTCTCACCACCGGCCTTCCGGGCGTCCCCGGAGCCTGACCGGACCGCGAACGGCGGCGCCGCCGGTCCTCGGTGACGGGCCACCGCGGTGGCAGGGTGGGCGCGTGCTCACCCGACGCCTCCTGCCCTGTGTCCTCGCCCTCGCCGCGCTGACGGCGGCCCTGGCACTGACCGTGACCGGCGGCGGGACGCTCGCCGACCGGGCGCCGCTGTACGGCTGGTACGCCCTCGACGCGGCGCTGTTCACCCTCGCGCTCGTCCTGCTCCGCGGGGTGGGCGACCGTCACGTGGTGCCGCTCGTCCTGGCCGGGAGCGTCGCCGTCGCCGCCGTGGGGCTGTTGGCGCCACCGCGCACCAGCGACGACGCCTACCGGTACGTGTGGGACGGCCGCGTCCAGGCGGCCGGCACCTCGCCCTACGCGCGCACCCCGGACGACCCGGCGCTGGCCCGGTTGCGCGATCCGGGCCTGTTCCCGGCGGGTGACGGCTGCGCGGGGTGGGACGAGCGGCGGACCGCGGACGGCGACTGCACCCGGATCAACCGGCCCGCCGTGCACACCATCTACCCGCCGGTCGCGGAGGCGTGGTTCCTCGCCGTGCACCCGTTCGGCGGCGGCGTCCGCGGTGTGCAGGCCGCAGGGGCCGTGCTGGCCGTGGCCACCACCGGCGCACTGCTGGCGGCACGGCGGGGCGGCCGACGCGCTGCGCTGTGGGGCTGGTGCCCCGGAGTGACGGTGTGGGCGGTCAACGACGCGCACGTCGACACCCTCGGTGCGCTCCTGATGGTGGCCGGACTGGGCTTCTCCGCCCGTCGCCGGGCCGGTGCCGGCGGCGCCCTGCTCGGCGCGGCGGTCGCGACCAAGCTGCTGCCGGCGCTCGCCCTGCCCGGAGCGCTCTCCGGGCTGCTGGCCCGGCGTCCGACCAGGTCCGACGTGCTGCTGCTCGCAGTGGCCCTCGGGACGTTCGTGGCGGTCTATCTGCCCTACCTCGTCGCCTCCGGGCCCGGTGTGCTGGGGTACCTGCCCGGATACCTGCGCGAGGAGGGGTACGAGCAGGGGCACCTCGACCGGTTCGGCCTCCTGCGGATCGTCGTCGCCGACCGGTGGGCCCCGTGGGCGGCGGTGCTGGTGCTGGCGGTGGTGGCGCTGTGGGTGCTGCTGCGCGGCGATCCCGGCCGTCCGTGGCGCGGCGCCCTGCTGGTGACCGGAACGGCGCTGCTGGTCGTCGCGCCGAGCTACCCCTGGTACGGCCTGCTGGTGGTGGCCCTGGTCGCGCTCGACGGGCGGTGGGAGTGGCTGGCCGTTCCGGCGGCCGGACAGGCGCTCTACCTCGTCGGCGGGGCGGACGCCCAACGGTCCTCGTACGCGGTCGCGCTGGCCTGTGTGCTCGCGGTGCCGACGGCCCGTGGGTTGTCCCGCGCCGTACCGCCGCGGCCGGCGCGCGGCCCGGCGCCGGGGACGACGAAGGCCTGACCGGCCGCCGACGCTCCGAGGCGCGTGGCGCACCGCCGACCCGGAGGGGGCGGGTCGAAGCGCCCCGTCACACGAGTGTGCCGGCGGAGGACTTGCGGAGGGCGAGGAACCGCCGTCCGTGGGAGGTCCAGCGTTCGGTCTCGACGAGCCCGGCCCGGCGGGCCCGCCGGGTGACCGCCCCGGCGCCGCACCGGGCCCAGGCGAACGCCGGACCGAGGCGGCCGTCGGAACCCTCGACCCGTACGGTGATCCGTTCGTCGAGCTCCCACGGCTCGACCTCGACCAGCAGGACGCCGTCCGGTGCCAGGAGCTCGGCGCCGCGGCGCAGCAGCACGGCCGGGTCGCCGCCGATGCCGAGGTTGCCGTCCGCGAGCAGCGCACCGCCCCAGCGGCCCTCGGCGGGCAGCTGGTCGAACACGGACCGGCACAGGGCGGGGCCTCCGAGGTGGCGGGTCCGTTCCACCGCCGCCCCGGTGACGTCGACTCCCAGGGCCGGGACGCCGAGGGCCAGCAGGGCGGCCACGAGCCGGCCGGGTCCGCAGCCCAGGTCCACCACCGGGGCGGCCAGGCCCACGCAGCGCCGCAGCAGGCTGTGGTCGCCTCCGGCGGCGGGGGCGCACCACCGTTCGACGTCGAGTGCGATGCGCGAGCCGTCCTCCTGACGCAGCCACAGGGGGCCGCGTCCGGCGCGCACGGCCTCGGCGAACGGGTCGTCGATCCAGGCGGCGGCCGGGGCGGTCATCCGGCGAACTCCGGGGCGGTGTCGATCGTGCGCAGGCGCACGGCGAACCCGGTGTGCGGCGCTTCGGCCGCGACGCGGCGGGCGTCCTGGATGGTGTCCACGTCGGTCATCACCGGGAGGTGGCGGACCGTCAGGCGCTCGGCCGCGAGGCGGTCGAGCAGGGCGGCGCCGGTGCGGGAGGTGGACATCGGCACCCCCCGGAGCAGGCGTCGGGCCAGCCGTTCGGTGGGGTGGGCCAGGCCGAGGGCCCAGAAGCCGCCGTCGGCCGCCGGGCCGTACCAGGCGTCCGCACCGGCGCGGTGGGCCGGGGAGAGCGACTCGGCGAGGACGGCCGGGTCCAGCTGCGGGGTGTCCATGCCGACCAGCAGGGCGGGTGATCCCGGTGCTTGCCGGGCAGCGTGGGCGAAGGCCGCCGCGAGCCGCTCGTCGAGCCCGCCGCCGCACTGCGGGACGACGTCCCAACCGGGCGGCAGCCACGGACCGGCGTCCCCGTCGAGGACGAGCAGCCGCCGGCCGGCCGGCATCCGGTCGAGAGCGGCGAGGGTGTCGACGAGGGCGGCCCGGGCCAGCGCCGCCGCCTGCCCCGGACTGCACGGCGGGGTGAGACGTGTCTTCACCCGGCCCGGAACCGGCGCCTTGGCGATGACCAGCAGGGTGGGCGGCGGTGCGGCCAGCACGGCCCGCATGTCGCGTACGGCCTGACGGGTGCCGCGCACGGTCCCGGTGACCTTGGAGCGGCCGGAGCGCGGCAGGTAGTCGACGTCGGTCTCGGTGATCCGCATCCCGGCCGCCGAGGCGGCGAGCACCATTTCGAGCGGATAGCCGGAGCGGCGGTCGCCCAGCCCGAGGGCGATCAGCCGCTCCCGCCGGGCGGCCCGCATCGGTCCGAGGTCGTGCAGCGGCGCCCCGGTGAGGGCGCGCAGCCGGCGGGCGAGGACGGTGTTGGCGAGCCGGGCGTGCACCGGCCAGGCGCCGGCGGTCGCGGGACGGCGGCGGCCGAGCACGAGGTCCGCCGTGCCGGCCGCCACGGGACCGGCGACGCGGGGCAGTTGGGCCGGATCGAGCGAACCGTCGCAGTCCATGAAGCAGACCAGTCCGGCGGTCGCGGCGAGCAGACCGGCGTGGCAGGCGGCGCCGAAACCGCGCCGGGGCTCCTCGACGACGGTGGCGCCCAGCGACCGGGCCAACTCCGCCGAGCCGTCGCGCGAACCGTTGTCGACGACGATCGCGCGCCAGCCGTCCGGGACACGGCCGAGCACCCACGGCAGGGCCGCGGACTCGTCCAGACAGGGGAGGACGACATCGGCGACGGGGACGGGATGGAGGGGAGAAGTCACGCCGGTCACGCTAACCGCAGCCCGGCCCGCCGAGGCCGAACCGCGCCTTGCGGAGGTGCCACGTCGGCGAGGCTCGACCCGTCCGGGGGAGCGGACGGGATCCGGCGGCACCCGCGCACGGCTGACGCCGCGCGCCGGTCTCACGCCCGCTGCGGCGCGGCGGCGAACTCCAGCATCCCGTCGGCGAAGGAGACCCGGGCCCGCCACGTGAGTTCCGTCCGGATCCGGGCCGAGTCCGCGGTGATGTGGCGGACGTCGCCGAGCCGGTACTCGCCGGTCACCACCGGCGTCGGCCCACCGTGGGCGGCGGCCAGCGCCCGTGCCATCTCCCCGACCGTACGGACCTCGCCGCTGCCCACGTTGTAGGCCCGGGTACTGCCCGGCGGGCGGTCGCCGAGCGCCGCCAGCGCGGAGAGGTTCGCGGCGGCGACGTCCGCCACGTGGACGAAGTCCCGGCGCTGCCCGCCGTCCTCGAACACCCTGGGCGATTCGCCCCGGGCCAGGGCCGAGCGGAAGAGCGACGCCACTCCGGCGTACGGAGTGTCCCGCGGCATCCCGGGGCCGTAGACGTTGTGGTAGCGCAGGGTCAGGGCACGGCCCGCACAGGCGCGGGTCCAGGCGGAGACCAGGTGCTCCTGGGCGAGCTTCGTCGCCGCGTACACGCTGCGCGGGTCCGTCGGTGCGTCCTCCGTCACCAGGCAGGGCTGGAGTTCGGCACCGCAGCGCGGGCACGGCGGCTCGAACCGGCCGGCGTCCAGTTCGTCCGGGCGCCGTGGACCGGGTGCGACGTCCCCGTGCAGCCGGCAGCGGTAGCGACCCTCGCCGTAGACCACCATGGACCCGGCGAGGACGAGGCCGCGCACGCCCGAGTGCGCCATCGCGGCGAGCAGCACCGCCGTTCCCAGATCGTTGCAGCCCGCGTAGGCGGGCGCGTCGTCGAGGTCCGTCCCCAAGCCGACCATGGCCGCCTGGTGGCAGACCGCGTCCACTCCGGCCAGCGCCCGCTCGACCGTCGCCCGGTCCCGTACGTCCCCGTGCCGGAAGTCCACCGCCGCGGGCAACTCGGGTGGCATCCCCGAGGGATGGACGGCGGGAAGCAGCGCGTCCAGGACACGGACCTCGTGGCCCGCCGCCACGAGGCCCCGGACGACCGCCGAACCGATGAACCCGGCGCCGCCGGTGACCAGAATCCTCATGACCGGTGACGCTACCGGGCCCCGACCGTGGAACGGCCGAAGGCGGCGGTCGCGTCATGCCTCGGTCAGGGGTTCGGCCGCGCCGCCGTTGTCGGGCGGCCGACCGGGGCCGGTGCTTCCGTGCGGGCTGCGACACCTCCGGGGGAGTGCCGTCGCCGCGCGCTCGCACCCGTCGGCCGTTCGGCGTCGCGGGCGGGTCGGCCGGGGCCGTCCCGGTGCCTGATCGGGCGGCGGTCGGGCCGCACGCCAGGCCGGTCAGGCCTCCGCGGCGCCGACCAGCGGGCGGTGGCAGGCCACCGTGCGGCCGGGCGCCACCTCCCGCGGCCGGGGCTCCTCGGTGGCGCAGCGGCTGTCCGCCAGCGGGCAGCGGGTGCGGAAGCGGCAGCCGCTGGGCGGGGCGAGGGGGGAGGGCGGGTCGGTGGGGAGCAGGCCGGTGTCGCGCAGCGGGCGGCCGGGTTCGGGGACGGCGGCGAGCAGGGCGGCGGTGTAGGGGTGGGCCGGGGCGGCGAGGACGGCCTCGGTGGGGCCGCGTTCGCAGATGCGGCCGAGCTGGAGCACGGCCACCTCGTCGCTCACCGCCCGGACCACGCCGAGGTCGTGGGAGATGAAGAGGCCGGCCAGTCCGCGCTCCTCGGTGAGGTCGCGCAGCAGGTTGAGCACGGTGGCCTGGGCCGAGACGTCGAGGGCGGAGACCGCCTCGTCGGCGATCAGGACGCGCGGCCCGGCGGCCAGCGCCCGGGCGATGGCGACCCGCTGGGCCTGTCCGCCGGAGAGCTGGTGGGGCCGGCGGTCGCCGAACAGGGCGGGCGGCAGGCCGACGGCCTCCAGCTGCCGGGTGACGATCTCCTCGCGGTCGCGGGCCGGGTCGGGGTGGGCGTCGAGGGGTTCGGCGACGAGGTCGCGGACCCGGCGGCGCGGGTTGAGGGAGGAGAGCGGGTCCTGGAAGACCATCTGGAGACGGGGCCGGACCGCCCGCAGGGCCCGCGGGGAGAGCGTGGCGAGGTCGGTGCCGTCGAGGGTGACGGTGCCGGTGGTGGGCGGGGGCAGCCGCAGCAGGGCCTTGGCGATGCTGCTCTTGCCGGAGCCGGACTCGCCGACCAGGGCGAGGGTGCGGCGCGGATACAGGGCCAGGTCGACGCCGCTGACGGCGTGCAGCGGGCCGGAGCGGGTGCGGTGGACGACGCCGAGGCCGGTGGCCTCCAGGACGGCCGTACCGGCGTCGGCAGTTCCGGCGCCGGCGGTGTCGGGGGCGACGGTTTCGGGGGTGGTGGTCATGCCGCGGACTCCAGTTCCTCGGGAGCGGTGGGGTCGGCCGCGGTGAGCGGGAAGTGGCAGTCGACGGTGTGTCCGTCCGCCCCGTCCGCCCCGTCCGCCCCGTCCGCCGCCGTGCGGGTGGGCGGCGGGGTCGTCGTGCACAGCTCCGTCGCCCGCTCGCAGCGCGGGGCGAAGGGGCAGCCGGGGATGGGCCGGGTGAGGTCGGGCGGTGAGCCGGGGATGGCGGGCAGGGTGCGGCGCAGCGGGCCGGTGACCCGCGGGACGGAGCGCAGCAGCGCCGCCGTGTAGGGGTGCCGGGGGTGCCGGGTGACGGCCTCGGTGGGGCCGGTCTCGACGATCCGGCCGCCGTACATGACGGCGAGGCGGCGGGCCCGCCCGTACAGCAGGCCGATGTCGTGGGTGATCAGCAGGGTGGCCAGGCCCCGGTCGACCCGGTGCTGGTCGAGCAGGTCGAGGACGGTGCGCTGGACGGTGACGTCGAGGGCGGTGGTGGGTTCGTCGGCGAGCAGCAGGGCGGGTTCGCCGGCCAGGGCGGCGGCGATGCCGACGCGCTGGCGCAGGCCGCCGGAGAGCTCGTGCGGGTGGGCGCGGGCCCGCCGGGCGGGGTCGGGGACGTCGACGGCGGCGAGCAACTCGGCGGCGGTGCGCAGCCGTTCGCGCCGGGACAGGCGGCGCCGGTTGGTGATCGACTCGGTGACCTGGTCGGCGATCCGGACGACCGGGTTGAGCGAGGTCATCGGATCCTGGTGGACCATGGCGATGCCGGTGCCGAGCAGTTCGGCGCGCCGGGCGGGGGTGGCGGCGAGCAGGTCCTCGCCGTTGAGCCGGATCTCGCCGGTGGCGACGGCCCGGGTGGTTCGCGACCCGACGCCGAGGACGGTGCGGGCGAGCACGGACTTGCCGGAGCCGGACTCGCCGACCACGCCGAGGCACTCGCCGGCCGCGATGGTGAGGCTGACGCCGTGCAGGACGTGCAGGCTCCGCCCGTCGGGGGTGTGCAGGACGGTGTCCAGCGAGCGGACGTCGAGGACGGGGGCGGAGGTCATCCGCGCGCTCCCTTCGTGGGGGTGGGCTTCGCAGCGGCGGACTTGGCTGCGGTGGGCCTGGCTGCGGCGGGAGCACCCGAACGCAGGTGCTCCCCGAGGTAGTTGAGGGCGAGGACGGTCAGGCAGAGCACCGCCGCGGGTGCCAGCGAGATCCACGGCGCGCTGCCGAGGGTGGTGCGGCCCTCGGCGATGATGCCGCCCCAGGAGGGCTCCGGCGGTCGCAGCCCGAAGCCGAGGAAGCTGAGCGAGCCCTCGGCGACGATGGCGACGGTGGTGGCGGTGAAGGCGAAGGTGAGCGCGATCGGCAGGACGTGCGGGACGATCTCGCGGCGCAGGATGCGCAGCGGGGCGGTGCCGATCATGCGGGCGGCCTGGACGAAGCCGCGCTCGGCGAGCGAGAGCACGACGGCGCGCACCACCCGGGTGAAGTGCGGGACGGTGAACAGCCCGATCAGGCCGCCGATGACGGTGAGGCCGGGGCCGCGCATCGAGACCACGATCATCACCAGGATCAGGCTGGGCACGGACATCAGCAGGTCGGTCGCGAAGCCGATGGCCTTGTCGACCGGGCCGCGGAACCAGCCGGCGGCGAGGCCGAGCGCGCCGCCGCCGAGCAGCCCGACCAGGACGGTCAGGGCGGCGACGGTGAAGGAGGCGCGGGCGCCGGCGACGGTGCGCTGCAGGATGTCCCGCCCGGAGCCGTCGGTGCCCAGCCAGTGGCCGGGGCCGGGGGCGGCGGAGGGGTGGGCGAAGTCGCCGTGCAGCGGGTCGAAGCCGGGCAGCAGGGGCAGCAGCAGGGCGGCGAGGGCGACCACGGCCAGCCAGGCCGCGGCGGCGAGCACGCCGGCCGGCGGGCGGCGGCGGGCGGTGGGGGTCCCGGCGGTGGCGGCGGTGTCGGTGGCGCTCTCGGCCGTCCCGGCGGCGCTCTCGGCGGTCACGGTGGTGGTCTCAGCGGTGCTCATGGGCGATCCTCGGGTCGATCGTGCGGTACAGCAGGTCGACCGCGAAGGTGGCCGCGACCACGGCGACGGCGCTGACCACCACCACGGCCTGGACGACCGGGAAGTCCCGGCCGGCGATGGCCCCGGAGACCAGGCTGCCGACGCCGGGCACCGCGAACAGCGACTCGACCAGCACCGAGCCGCCCAGCGAGGTGCCGATGCCGATCCCGATCAGCGTCACCAGCGGCAGGCTGGACGGCCGCAGGGCGCGGCGCAGCAGCAGCCGGGTGGTGCCCATGCCGCGGCTGCGGGCGGCGGCGATGTACGGCTGGTCGAGGGTGTCGAGCAGCTGCCCGCGCAGGGTGCGGGTGAACACGGCGGCCTCGGTGAGGCCGAGGGTGAGGGCGGGCAGCACCAGGTGGCGCAGGTTCTCGGCCGGGTTCTCGGTGAACGGGGTCCAGCCGGTGGCGGGCAGGACGCGCAGCTGGACGGCGGCGATCCAGATGAGCAGCAGGCCGAGGGCGAAGCCGGGCACGGCGAGCCAGCCGAAGGTGGCGGTGGTGGCGAGCCTGTCGAAGGTGCCGCCGGGCCGCCAGGCGGAGAGCAGGGCGACGGGCACGGCCAGGCAGAGCGCCACCAGCTGGGCGGCGAGGAAGAGTTCGAGGGTGACGGGGACGCGGTCGGCGAGTTCTCCGGTGACGGCCGCTCCGGTGGACAGCGAGTGGCCGAGGTCGCCGTGCAGGGCGTCGCCGATCCACTGCCAGGTGGCGGCGAGCACGTTGCGGTCCAGGCCGAGCCCGGCCTCGTAGGCGGAGATCTGCTCGGGGGTGGCGGTGGGGCCGAGGGCGGCGACGGCGGGGGAGCCGGGCATCAGGTGGGGCAGGGCGAGCGCGCCGACGGTGACCAGCAGCAGGACGGCCGCGGCGCGGCCGAGCTGCCCGCCGTACCGCAGGGCGGTCCGGGCGCCGGGGGTCACCGCTTCACCCACAGGGTGGCGGGGGAGACGTTGAGGACGGTGCGCCTGGACAGGTCGGGCAGTCCGCCGACCTTGGCGGTGCCGAGGAAGCCGACGGTGTTCTCGGTGAGGAAGACCATCGGCGCCTCGCCGACGACCCGTGCTGCAGCCTGGCCGTAGGCGGCCGAGCGCTTGGCCGGGTCGGTCGAGGCACGGCCCTCGGTGATCGCCTTCTGGGCCTCGGGGTCCGACCAACTCATGAAGTTGTACGGCGAGTTCGGCAGGTAGAGGCTGCTGAGCGCGGTGTCGGTGTCGCCGAACATGCTGGTGATGAAGTCCATCACCTGGAACTTGCGCTGGAGCATCGCGGTGCCCAGGCCCGCGTTGTCGAGCGGCTTGACGGTCATCCTGATCCCGGCCTCGCCGAGCATCTGCTGGAGCACGGTGGCGCGCTGCTGGGCCTCGGGGCGGCTGTCGACGAGGTACTCGAAGGCGAGGTCGGGGTGGCCGGCCTCGGCCAGCAGGGCACGGGACTTGGCCGGGTCGTGGGCCGGGTAGCCGGCGGCGGTGCGGTACGGGGAGCGGGAGCCGATCGGGCCGTCCGCGACGGAACCCTGACCGAGGAAGACGACCTTCTCCAGGGCCTCGCGGTCGATCGCGTACTGCACCGCCCGGCGGACCCGGACGTCGTCGAAGGGCGCGGCCTTGGTGTTGAACAGCACGGTGCTGGTGGAGCCGGGCCCGGTGGCGGTGCGCAGCCCGTCGGCGGCGGCCTGCTTGAGCTGGCTGGGCGTCTCGGTCCAGATCAGGTCGGTGTCGCCGGAGCGCAGCGACTGGTAGCGGCTGTCGGTGTCGGGCAGCACCCGGTAGACGAGCTTGTCGGCGTGGCCCTTGGCGCCCCAGTACGCGGGATTGCGGGTCAGGGTGACGGAGACTCCGGGCTGCACGCTCTCCACCGTGTACGGGCCGGAGCCGACGGCGGGGGAGTCGCCGGACGGGGCCTCGGAGACGTAGCCGAGCGAGCGGGTGAACAGGTTCGGGAAGGCGGCGTCGGGCGCCTTGAGGGTGAAGGCGACGGTGGTCGGGCCGGTGACGGCGGTGGAGCCGATGGCGGCCGCGTCGAGGGCGCAGGCGCACTTGCTCTCCGGCTTGGCGAGCCGGGTGACGTGGTCGGCGACGGCCTGGGCGTCGAGCGGCTTGCCGTCGCTGAACGTCACGCCCTCGCGCAGGTCGAGGGTCCAGACCGTGGCGTCCGCGTTGGGGGTGAAGGACTTGGCGAGGTACGGCTGGACGGTGCCGTTGTCGCCGTTGACCATCAGCGGGTCGTACAGGGCGTTGGCGAGGACCATCATCGGCATCTGGATCAGCGTTCCGTCGGCCGGGTCGAGCTTGGCGAACGGCCGGTCCAGGCCGATCTTGAGCGTGCCGCCGTCCACGGCCGGCCCGTCGGCCGCCGCTCCGGTGTTCCCGGCGGCGGCTCCGGTGCCGGACAGGGCGTCGTCGGAGGCGGAGCAGGCGGTGAGCGTGAGCGCGGCCGTGCAGGCCGCGGCTACCAGGAGGTGGGTGTGCCGCTTCATGGTTCCTCGGTTCGGGGGGTGCGGGGCGGCCAGGGGGAGTGCGGCCGCCGACGTCCACACCATTTCGGAAGTGGCAGTACTGCCAAAAGGCAGTTGTGCAAACTTCGGATGACGAAACCCGGAAGAGTCGGCTCCTGCCTTGAGCGAGCACGGTCGGACGTGATTCGGTACTGACAGCCGCCCCCTCGGCGGCCCCACCGACGCCCGGACCGGGCACTCGCCCGGGACCGGACCGGGCACTCGCCCGGGACCGGAACAGACCGACTCGGAACCGACTCGGGCCGGCTCGGACACCCAACTCACCGAACAGGAGCGGAAGAACGATGCAGGGGACGGACACCGCGGCGGAGCCGGGCATGCGCGACCGCAAGAAGGCGCGCACCCGCGACAGCATCCGCTCCGCGGCGCTCGACCTCTTCGAGGAGCAGGGCTACGAACGCACCACCGTGGACCAGATCTGCCGCCGCGCCGACGTCGCCCACCGCACCTTCTTCCGCTACTACCCGGCCAAGGAAGCCCTGCTGTTCGGCTGGGACTTCGGCCACGTCGTCCTCGACGCCTTCGCCGCCGCCCCCGCCGAACTCCCGCTCTGGGCCGCGCTCGAACACGCGCTGACCGTCACCGGCGGACAGCTGGAGGAGCCCGTCGAGCACACCGAGCGCCGCCGGCGGCTGCGCAGGGGCCTGCTCGAAGTGCACTCCGTCCACAACTACGCCCTGGTCGTCATCGACGCCTTCATCGAACACACCGTCACCATCGCCACCGAGCGGCTCGGCACCGACCCGGACACCGACCCGGAGACCGATCTGCGCCCGACCGCGTTCGGCGCGATGTTCGGCGGCATGGTGCGGCGCCACATCCTGATCGGCCAGGAGAGCGGCACGCTGGCCGGCTGGGTCAAGGCCTACCGGGACGTGCTCGCCGCGGCGGGCTGACCCGAGCCCCGTCACCGTCACCGTCACCGTTCCCGTTCCCGTCCCCGGGCGTGCCGCCGGCCGCCCGGACGGCACCGCACGCCCAACTCCCCCCTCCGCACCCCCACGTCACCCCTCGTGCGGTGCTGCCCCGCGCCTTCGCCACACCCTTCGTCACGCCCCTCGCAAGACCCTTCGCACATCCCGAAAGGCCCCCGCATGTCCCTGGTCAACTTCCGCGACCCCGCCGTGCTCGCCGACCCCGCGGGCCGCTGGATCCGTCCCGGCGCCCTGTTCCGCTCCGCCCAGCCCTTCCCCGCCGCCGACGCGGACGTCGTCGCCCAGCTGCGCGAGCACGGCGTCACCACCGTCGTCGACCTCCGGGGCGAGGCCGAGAGCAGCCCCGAGGACTGGGCCGCCGCCGAGGCCGCCGGCATCGCCGTCGTCGCCGCCCGGATCGAGCCCACCAACGACGAACTGGCCCAGGCCATGCGGACCATGACCACCGCCGCGGACCTCGGCGCCTTCTACCTGCTGATGGCCGAGTCCGCGCCGCAGGCCCTGGCCGCCGCCGTCGAGGCCACCGCCCGCCCCGGCGGGGTGCTGGTGCACTGCGCCGCAGGCAAGGACCGCACCGGGCTGCTCACCGCGCTGCTGCTGGAACTGCTCGGGGTGCCCGCCGAGGAGATCGTCGCCGACTACGCCCGCACCAACGAGGCGATCCAGCAGATCTGGGCCGGGCTCGCCGACCGCAACCGCGCCGCTCTCAACGAGGTCGAGGCCGGCCGACTGGTCGTCCCCGCCCCGCTGCTGGAGGCCCCCGCCGGAGCGATGAGCGCCTTCCTCGACCTGGTCCGCACCAAGCACGGCGGCGCCGCCGCCTTCCTGGCCGTCTGCGGGGTCACCGCGGAAACCCTGGACGCCTTCCACGCCAAGGCCACCGCGGGTACCGAGGCCGCCGCCGGTGCCGCGACCACGGCCCGCACCGCGACCGCCGTCCGTACCGCCGTGTCGAACGCCGCCGAGGTGACGGCATGACGACGACCCTGCTGCACCACACCGACGGCACGCCCTTCCGGGACCTCAACCACAACGGCACCATGGAGCCCTACGAGGACCCGCGGCTGCCCGTCGAGGAGCGGGTCGAGGACCTCCTCGGCCGGATGACCGTGGAGGAGAAGGCCGTGCTGATGCTGCACGGCCGGATGCTCCCCGGCGAGCACCCGCCGTTCCCCTCCGGCGCCGACCTGATCACCGAACGCGGCCTCACCCACTTCGCCATGATGGCCGTCCCCGACCCGCGCGCGATGGCCGCGTGGAACAACCACGTCCAGGACCTCGCCGCGGCCGCCCGGCTGGGCATCCCGGTCACCCTCTCCTCCGACCCCCGGCACGGCTTCACCGCCAACCCGGCCACCGCCCACACCGGCGGCGGCTTCAGCACCGGCCCCGAGCCGATCGGCCTCGCCGCCACCGACGACCCCGAACTGGTGCGCCGCTATGCCGACCTGATCCGCCGCGAGCTGTGCGCCGTCGGCATCCGGGTCGCCATCCACCCGATGGCCGACCTCGCCACCGAGCCCCGCTGGGCCCGGATCAGCGGCACCTTCGGGGAGGACCCGGAGCGCGCCTCGCGCATGATCACCGCCTACATCGAGGGCCTCCAGGGCGAGCGGATCGGCCCGGACAGCGTCGCCTGCATGACCAAGCACTTCCCCGGCGGCGGCCCGCAGGCCGGCGGCGAGGACTCGCACTTCGCCGCGGGGCGCCGACTGGTCTACCCCGGTGGCGAGTTGGAGACCCACCTGCGCCCCTTCGAGGCGGCCTTCGCCGCGGGCACCGCGCAGATCATGCCCGCCTACGCGATCCCCTCCGGCAGCGGCCTCGCCGAGGTCGGCGCCAACTTCAACCGGGACGTCATCACCGGCCTGCTGCGCGGGCGTTACGGCTTCGACGGCGTGGTCTGCACCGACTTCAACGCCATCACCGGCATGAGCGTCCCCGGCGTGGTCACCCTGCCGCCGCGGCACTGGGGCGTCGAGGAGCTGTCCGTCGCCGAGCAGGTCGTGCTCACCCTCGACGCGGGCGCCGACCAGCTCGGCGGCGAGACCGACCCGGAGCTGATCCTGGCCGCCGTCCGCTCCGGCGCCGTCACCGAGGCCCGGCTCGACGAGTCGGCCCGCCGCATCCTGCGCGACAAGTTCCGCCTCGGCCTCTTCGACGACCCGTACGTCGACGTGGAGGCCGCCGCCGAACTGGTCGGCACCCCGGAGGGCCGGGCGCTCGGCCGCGAGGTCCAGCGCCGCTCCGTGGTCCACCTGGCCGGCGAGCCGCGTACGGCCACCGCCGCCACCCGGCTCTACGTCGAGGGCGTCGACCCGCAGGTCGCCGCCGGGTACGGCACCCTCGTCGAGCAACCCGAGCAGGCCGACCTGGCCGTCGTCCGCCTCGCCACCCCGTACGAGCGGCGCGAGGGCATGCTCGAACAGCACTTCCACAGCGGTTCGCTGGAGTTCGAGGCGGCCGAGGCCGAGCGGCTCACCGCCCTGGCCGCCGCCGTCCCCACGGTCTTCGCCGCCCAGCTGGAACGGCCCGCCGTCCTCACCCCGCTGGCCCCGCACGCGGCCCTGCTGATCGGGGAGTTCGGCGCCGCGGACGAGGTCGTCCTGGACGCCGCCCTCGGCCGCGCCCCGATGACCGCGACCCTCCCGTTCGACCTGCCCGCCTCCGACGCCGCCGTCGCCGCCTCCCGCGAGGACGTCCCCTTCGACACCCGCGCCCCGCTCTTCCGCCACGGCCACCGCGCCCCCGCCGGAAGCTGACCCACCCCGCCCCGGGGAGCGCCCCCGGGGCGGGGCCTCGTATGCCGGCGCTCGGTCAGCAGCGTCGAGTCCCTTCCGATCCCGGCCGACGCCGAGGTTCACCTCGGCCGGATGCGAACATGGCACGGAGCCGGGTGAGCGACCGGCGACCATCATTGGGCCGGGCCTGCCCGGTCACGCTTGTACGGGGTGCGGTGTCATGGTGAAGGACTGGCGGGGCGACAGGATCGGCAGCGCGCTGAAAGGCACGAACCCCACGGTGCTCCGGCGGCTCGACGCCGGCTTCGCGGTGATCGGCGACGTGCAGTTCCTGCCCGGCTACTCGGTCCTGCTGGTGGACGAGCCCGGTGTGCAGCGGCTGTCCGATCTCCCGCGCGGCAAACGAACGGCTTTCCTGGCGGACATGGACCGGCTGGGTGAGGCCGTGGAGCGGGTCTGCCGGCGGCTGGACCCGGAGTTCCGGCGCGTGAACCTGGAGATCCTCGGCAACACCGACAACTTCCTGCACGCGCACGTGTGGCCGCGGTTCGAATGGGAGAGCCCGGAGCTCGTCCGCCGCCCGGTGTGGCTGTATCCCGCGGAGAACTGGCGCGATCCCGCGAGCGCGCTCGGACCGGAGCACGACGGACTGCGGGAGGCGATCGGGCGCGAGCTCGACGGCTTGTCCGCGCCGGCGGGACGTCCGGAGGACAGGGGGCGAGCGTGAGATCCAACCCTGGGACCGACGGCATGCCGCTGGGCGACGAGCGGTGGCCGTGAGTCGCCGACACGGCAGAGCGCACCGCAGCACGCTTCGACCCGCCGGCCCGGCCGCCGCCGGCCCTCGTCGCTCCGGCCCGCGTCGCCGGCCCCGGCCACTTCTCCGCGGCGGGCGAGAGTGAGTGCCGCGGCTGTCCGTTCGGGGGTCGCGAAGTCCGGATCGTGGCAGAGGGTACGCTCCGCGAGCTGCGCGTTCCCCTTGGTGGGGCGCAGAAGCAGCCGCCAGAGCAGCGGCGGGTCGAGGATGCGCAGCGCCCGGGTGACCTCGCGGCCGAAGCCGGCGCTATTGAGCTTCGGGGTGTCCCTGCGCGGACGGTAGCCGCGCCGGCGGCGGTCACAGGCAGCGGAGCAGCGCCGGACGGTCCCTGGTGCGGACGGCGGGGAGCCAGGCGGTGGTGGGTCCCGGCAGGCGGATGCGGTACCAGAGGGTGGAGACGAGGTCCTCCTCGTTGATGACGGGGAGGCCGGTCGGGAGTTGGCAGTCGGCGTCGAGGGTGTCGTTGTGCCAGACCCGCACGGGGACGACGTTGTCGGCGGTGTAGGGGCGCAGGGGGTCGACGGCGAGGCCGAGGCTGCACTGGGGGTCGCGGTCGGTGCGGTCCTGACAGCCGCGTTCGGTGTTGAAGACCCGGATGTGGGCGGGCTGTCCGGACGGTCCCGGGTGCGGCCAGAGGGCAGTGCCGGTGACGGCGACCGTGGCGCAGGAGGCCAGGGCCAGCAGAGCGGTGCGAGGGCGAGGGGTCGGGCGGCGCGCGCGCCGCCCGGGGCGGTGGGCGCGGATGCGGGCGAGCAGGCTCTCGGCGGTGTGCGGGGCGCGGGCGGCGTGGGTGGGGGCGAGACAGTCGGCGGCCAGGGCGCGCCAGAACGGGGGGACGGCGGCGGCCAGCCGCAGGGCGGCGCGGCCTTCCGCGTACTGCTGGGTGGCGGCGCAGCGGGCGGCGGAGGTGGCGCCGGGGAACGGCCGGCCGCCGGCGGCGAAGACCTCGTGGATCACGATGCCGAGCGCCCAGATGTCAGCGGTGGTACGGACTTTGACGCCGTGTTCGCCGAGTGGTTCCTTCCAGCGTTCCGGCGGGAGGTAGTCGGGGGTGCCCATCGGGGAGCCGTGGCCGTGGGTGCCGGTGAGTTCGATGGCGAGGCCGAAGTCGGAGAGGCGGACCTCTCCGTCCGCGCCGATGAGGACGTTCTCCGGCTTGAGGTCGGTGTGGACCCAGCCGGAGCGGTGCAGGTGGGCCAGGCCCTCGCAGATGCCGGTGACGATCCTGGCGCCGTCGGCCTCGTCGATGCCGATGGCGAGCAGGTCGCGCAGGGTGCACCGGGCGCGTTCCATGACCAGGACGATCGCGCCGTCGAGCGAGGGCTGGTCAGGGGCGGCCAGGACGATGGCATCGAGCAGCCGCACCAGCCGGGGGTGCGGGGCGGTACGGCCCAACTCGGCTTCGCGCCGGGCGGCTTCGGCGACCTGGCGGGCCTGGCGGGGCGCGAGTCCGGCGGTCAGCAGCACCTTGAGGGCGACCGTGTCATCCGCCCCGCCCCCGCCGTCGGCCCGGTGGGCGGCGTATACCGTCGCCCAGCCGCCCTCACCGATCAGCCCGGTGACGGTCCACTCTCCGACCCGGTGGCCGGTCGGCAGCAGTTCCTCGCCGTCCCCGGGGAAGGCTGGGTTCTGCGGCATGGCCGGCCCTCCCTACCGTCCGGACCGGCCGGGTCCGGGGTCCGGCAGGAGCACGAGGTGCTCCTCGCGGACGATGCCGAACTTCAGGGCGAGCCCCACCACGGCCTCGCGTTTGCCGCCGCGGCGGTCCGCGCGGTCGCCGTCGGGCAGGTCGATGCGGAGCTTCTCGGCGGCGAGATAGTCGAGGTGCGAGCTGACCGCGCGGGCGGTGAGGCGGGCGCAGGAGGGGTGGCCGTGCAACCGCGCGACCACCTGCGGGGTGGTGGGCACGGTGGCGAGGGAGTGGTCGCGCAGCCATGGTTCGCAGAGCGCGACCAGGACCAGGAAGTAGGTGGCGGTCTCGTCCAGCGAGTACGCCGTCATGGTGCGGCTCTCCCAGGAGCCGCCGCGGGCGTCCAGGTCCAGGTAGACGTGGTCGGGCGCGAACACCTGGAAGGACAGCGGGGTTTCCCGCCGGGAGGGCAGCACCACCCGGGAGAACTCGAAGGGGATCGGCGCGCCGACCCGCCGTGGCGGCACCCGCAGGTATTCGCCGGCGCCCTCCGGGTTCTCCACCAGGTAGGCGTGGGAGTTGCTGAGGTTGCTCAACTGCCAGTGGTCGTCGGTCGCGTGGATCTCACCGGCCAGCCGGGAGACCGACTCGTCGCCGAGGCGCAGTTCCACCGGCCTGTGAGCGGAGCCGCGGCCGAAGCGCGCCCGCTCTCCCGGACCGAGTCGTAAGGTCACCGTGTCGCCGCCGTTCCCCGCCGGCAGGTGGACGACAATCCCGCGCACTGCTCCTCCGTCCCGCGCACCGCTCCCCGTGTCGCGCGCCGACTCTTGCCGGACGGACGAACGGTACCTCTTCGCGTACGACAATAAACCGGAGCGGCAGGCTACTTGACAAGGTGGAAGCGGAGTGCACGGGTGTTCGGTCAGAGCATCGGCGCCCCCGGACGCAGCGGTGCCACCGGGCGGTCGCCGAAGGCGGCCCACGGTCGCCAGCCGCCGCCGGGACGGTCCTGAACGCGGGTGCGCAGCCGGCCGTCCTCGGTCACCGCGAAGACGTGCAGCCGTCCGGTGGAGTCGGCCGCGGCCGAGGGCGGCGCGGCGAGCACCGGGCCGGGCTCGCCGAAGTCCTCGCCGAACACGCCCGCAGGCTCCCAGGCTCCTGCGGGCGCCGACTGCCAGCGGTGGGCCAGCCGCTCGCCGCCGGGGGAGAGGGAAAAGGCCTCCAACCGGCCGTCCGCGCCGGCGATCGTCAGTGGCGCCGCGGTGGACCAGCCGAGCAGCGGCTGCCAGGCGTCCCAGCCGCCGCTGGGCACCGACTGGCGGCGCTGGAAGGCGGCCGTGCCGGAGGGGGCGATCGCGGTGACGTTCAGCCGCCCGGTGCCGTCGCGGGACACCCGCGGCGAGGCCCCGGCGGGCGTCCCGAAGCGTTCCCACGCGGACCAGGCGCCGCCGGCCGAGGTCTGCCAGCGGTGCAGCAGCGCCGCGCCGCCGGGCGAGAGCACGAACACCTCCAGCCGGCCGTCGGCGTTGGCGGCGACGACCGGCGGAGCGCCCACCGGGCCGCTGAAGCCCGCGTCCCAGTCGTCCCAGCCGGTGGAGCCGGGCGAGGCCTGGCGGCGGCGGGCGATCAGGGCGCCGTCGGGGGCGAGGGCGAAGACCTCCAGCCGGCCGTCGGCGTTCCGGGCGACGGCGGGGGCGGCGCCGGCCGGGCCGCCGAAGACCTCCCAGTCCGACCAGCCGCCGTCCGTCCGCTGGACGCGGTGGTGCAGGTCGGTGCCGTCGGGGGCGAGCGAGAACACCTCCAGTCGGCCGTCGGCGTTGCGGCCCAGCACGGGCACCGCGCCGGCGGGCGTCCCGAACACCTCCCAGTCCGACCAGGTGTCGGATTCCGGGTCGGTCTGGACACGGCGCAGCATCGACCGGTCGGCCGCGTCGAGGGCGAACACGTTCAGCCGGCCCTGGACGTCCGGGGCGGCGACCGGGTTGTCCGGGCTCTGCCAGGGCGGCGGGGTGGACCGCCAGTCCAGCGGCGCCAGGTACAAGCCGCGCCGGAACCAGCCGGCGGCGCTCGCCCACCACTGCCGCCCGTCGGTGACCACCTCCACGGCGTGGCCCGGCACATGGCCGGCGCGGCCGTCGAGGGAGAAGCGGAACGGGTCGCGGGAGGCGAGGACGTCGGTGCCCTCGTAGCCGTTGCGCGGTCCGAGGAACAGGTAGTACCAGCCGTCCCGGGCCACCACGAAGGGCGACTCGGTGATCGAGACGCCGTCCGCGGCGGTGGCCGCGTCGGCGAAGGCCACGCCGGGCTCGCTCCAGGTCAGCAGCCCGGTGGAGCGCCGGTAGCAGACCTGGTGGTGCCCGCCGGGGGCGGACAGCTCGGTGTAGTACATCACCCACTGGTCGCCGATCCGCAGCACCATCGGATCGCGGGCGGCGGTCCCGCGGAACAGCGGCCCGGACGGCAGCCTGGTCCAGGTGGACAGGTCGGTGGAGGTCGCGGCGTTGATCGCCGCCCCGGCGCGCCCGCCCGCCGCGTAGAACATCCAGTGGACGCCGCCCGACTCGACGACGTGCGGGGCCCACAGGTGCTCCTCGCCGAAGTAGGACGGGTCGACGGTCAGCGCGTCCGGGTGGCTGCTCCACGGCCCGGCGGGGGAGGACGCCGAGGCGTGCGCGAGCGAGACCTCGGCGGCGCTGTCGGGCGCCTGCCCGGGTGGTGCGCTGTCGCCGACGATGCTGAACAGGTGCCATCGACCGCCGGCCCGGACCAGGGTGTGGTCGTTGAGGTAGCGGCGGTGCGTGGTGGAGGGGTCGTAGACCTGCTCGAACGGGCCGGCGCCGACCCACAGGTGGGGCGGTTCGGCAGCGCCGGCGGATGCCGCTGAGGCGGTGCGGCCCGGGAGCGGGAGCACGAGTGCTCCCGCTCCGGCCGCCCGCAGCAGGCCGCGCCTGCTGATCGGGTGCATTGCTGTGCTCCAGGGGGTTACCGGCGTGGTCAGCCGACGGCGGGTCCGTGGGTGGTGTTCAGCCAGGCCCATTCGGACCAGGTGGAGAAGCCGGTCTGCCACTTGTGGTGGACCCCGTCGGTGTTGGAGCCGAACACCTCGATCCGGCCGTCGGCGTTGTTCGCCGCGCCGATCTCGGTGCCGCCGGTGCCGAAGGTGTCCCACTGGCCGTACGGGGCGTTGAGGCCGGTCTGCCAGATGTGCTGCGCCGTACTGCCGTTGATGGCGAACACCTCCACCCGGCCGTCCGGTGAACGTCCACTGGTCAGCCGGGAGTCGGCGGGGCCTCCGGTGGCTTCCCAGCCGGACCAACTGGTGGGGTCGGTCTGGTACTTGTGGTAGACGCCGGCGGGTCCGGAGGCGAAGACCTCCAGGCGGCCGTCCTGGTTGTGGCTGACGGTGAGGTCGTGGCCTCCGGTGCCGAAGTCGTCCCAGGCGGACCAGGTGCCGTTGACGGCGGTCTGCCACTGGTGCTGGAAGGTGCTGCCGTTGAGGGCGAACACTTCCAGGCGGCCGTCGGGGGCCTTGCCGAGTTCGATCTCGCTGTTGGCGGGGCCTCCGCCGGTGGCCTCCCAGCCGGACCAGCCGCTGTTGGGTGCGGTCTGGTACCTGTGGAAGACGCCGACCGGGCCGGAGGCGAAGACTTCGAGGCGGCCGTCCTGGTTCGTGCCGACCGCGATGTCGTGGCCGCCGGTGCCGAAGTCCTCCCAGCCGGACCAGGCGCCGGAGGGCTGGAGCTGGTAGCGGTGCTGGAGGGTGGTGCCGTTGATCGCGAACACCTCCAGTCGGCCGTCGGCGTTCGGACCGATGGCGAGTTCCGCGCCGGCGGGGCCGCCGAGGTCCTCCCACTCCGACCAGCCGCCGTTGATCGCGGTCTGCCAGGCGTGCGAGATGCCGTTCGCGCCGGCGGCGAACACTTCGAGGCGTCCGTCCGCGGACCGGGCCGAGACCACCCGGCCGGACTCCGCCGGATACTCCAGCGGCGCGGGGCCGGGCTCGTGGTGGCCGAGCCGGTCCACGGCGGCCCGTGCCTCGTCCATGTGCCGCAGGTGCGCGCCCGCGCTGTAGGTCGACCACTGGTGCCAGTCGAGGCCGCCGTTGGAGATCTTGTAGGCCGCGTCGGCGTTGCACTGGGCGTCGTAGGCGCACGCGTCGGAGACCTCGCTGTGCCAGTGGTCGTTGATCTCCCACAGGCCGCGGTCGGTGGAGGTGTCCGGGGTGTTGCCCTGGGTGTTGGAGGCCAGCGGGTTGCAGCTGGACTCGGCGAGGCCGACGGCGATCGCGGTCACCAGGGCTTCGCCCCGGAAGCCCGCCCGGTAGCCGACCTCGGCGCACAGGTCGCTGCCGGTGGCGGCCGGCGCGGAGGGGGCGGCGACCATCAGGCCCGCCGTCACGCCCAGCGCGGCGAGCGTGGACAGCAGGGTGCGTTGCGCTCTGGTCACGTGAGGGCTCCTTGGCCGACGGCGGGTCCGTGGGTGGTGTTCAGCCAGGCCCATTCGGACCAGGTGGAGAAGCCGGTCTGCCACTTGTGGTGGATCCCGTCGGTGTTGGAGCCGAACACCTCGATCCGGCCGTCGGCGTTGGTGGCGGCGCCGATCTCGGTGCCGCCGGTGCCGAAGGTGTCCCACTGGCCGTACGGGGCGTTCAGGCCGGTCTGCCAGATGTGCTGGGCGGTGCTGGCGTTGATGGCGAACACCTCCACCCGGCCGTCCGCGGTCTGCTGGCTGGTGAGCCGGGAGTCGGCGGGGCCGCCGGTGGCTTCCCAGCCGGACCAACTGGTGGGGTCGGTCTGGTACTTGTGGTAGACGCCGGCGGGTCCGGAGGCGAAGGCTTCGAGTCGGCCGTCCTGGTTGTGGCTGACGGTGAGGTCGTGGCCTCCGGTGCCGAAGTCGTCCCAGGCGGACCAGGTGCCGTTGACGGCGGTCTGCCACTGGTGCTGGAAGGTGGTGCCGTTGAGGGCGAACACTTCGAGTCGGCCGTCGGGGGCCTTGCCGAGTTCGATCTCGCTGTTGGCGGGGCCTCCGCCGGTGGCCTCCCAGCCGGACCAGCCGCTGTTGGGTGCGGTCTGGTAGCGGTGGAAGACGCCGACCGGGCCGGAGGCGAAGACTTCGAGGCGGCCGTCCTGGTTCGCGCCGACCGCGATGTCGTGGCCTCCGGTGCCGAAGTCCTCCCAGCCGGACCAGGCGCCGGAGGGCTGGAGCTGGTAGCGGTGCTGGAGGGTGGAGCCGTTGATCGCGAACACCTCCAGCCGGCCGTCCGCGTTGGGACCGATGGCGAGTTCCGCGCCGGCGGGGCCGCCGAGGTCCTCCCACTCCGACCAGGCGCCGTTGATCGCGGTCTGCCAGGCGTGCGAGATGCCGTTCGCGCCGGCGGCGAACACTTCGAGGCGTCCGTCCGCGGACCGGGCCGAGACCACCCGGCCGGACTCCGCCGGATACACCAGCGGGGCCGGGCGGGGGCCGCTTCCGGGGACACAGGGCACGGTGACGCCGCGCTCCGCGAGATAGGGCTCCGGGTCCGTGCGCATGGACGCGTTCGGGTCGGCCCAGACCCGCAGGTGCAGGTGCGGGCCCGTGGAGTTGCCCTCGCTGCCCATCAGCGCGATCTGCTGGCCGGCCGTCACGTCGTCGCCCTCGAACACGTCCCGCCGCTGCATGTGCCCGTACTCGGTGATGGTCCCGTCCGGATGCAGGATGCGGATCCACTGGCCGTAGTCGGGCGTCGTGCCGGAGAGGACGACCCTGCCGTCGCCGGCCGCGTAGATCGGGGTGCCGTAGTCGTTGGCGATGTCGATGCCGTTGTGCTCCTGGGAGTAGTGCTGGGAGATCTGACCGCGGGCCGGGCAGGCCGCCGCGAACCCGGCGGCCAGGGCGGGAGCGGCCGCGGCGGGAGCGGCCGGCACGGTGAGCGGCAGCAGCAGGGCGGCCGCGGCCCGGGCCGACCACGAGGTGAGGGAGACCATCGAAGTGCCCCTCACGCCTTGCGGAGGCGGCCGATGATGCCGTCGATGTCGCGCTGCATCATGTCCGGGCGGATGAAGTGGCCGCCCGACTCCTCGTGGGCCTCGTAGGGGATGCCGGCGCCGTCGAGCAGGGCGCGGAACTCCCGCTGGCCGGCCAGCACTTCGGTCTCGTTGAAGGTGTCGAAGGGGTTGGTCGGGTCGGGGCTGGTGCCGGCGACCAGGAAGATCCGCTTGTTGCGGTAGCTCTCCAGGCGCTCGACCGGGTTGTCGGCGGTCACCCTGGCCTGGTCCCACAGCGGCATGCCGTAGATGCTGCCGCCGGCCAGGTCCTGCACGGCGGAGGAGACGTTGGCCCAGTGCGCGAGCGCGCCGCTGTGGAGGCGCAGGCTGGCCGGGCCGGAGTGGGCGCTGACCGAGGCGAAGTGACCCCAGTACTTGGCGGCGTACTTCAGGGCGCCGAAGCCGCCCATGGAGAAGCCGGAGACGGCGCGGCCCTCGGGCTCGGCGAAGGTGCGGAAGTTGGCGTCGACCCAGGGGATCAGCTGATTGATGTGGAAGGACTCCCAGTTGCGGGGGCCGACGTTGGTGCTGACCGGGTTGGAGTACCAGCCGGCCTGCCCGCCGTCGGGCATCACGACGATCAGCGGCTTGCCGATGGTCCAGTCGCGGACACCCCGGCGGTCGAACTCGATGAAGTCCTGGAGGCCGCCGTGCAGCAGGTAGAGCACCGGGTAGGTGCGGCCGCTGGTGTGGTAGTCGTCGGGAAGCAGCACGTTGACGGCCGGCTCCCAGCCGATCTCGGCGGTCCGGAAGCGGTAGTACCACATCCGGGCGTCGCCCTCGTTGCGGTCGGAGATGTGCAGGCCGAAGCCGTCGTCGGCCGCGCGAGCGGCAGAGGCAGTCGCGAGGACGCTCGCGCCGCCGAACGCCAGCGCGGCGCCGAGCCCGCCGGCGGACTTGAGGATGCTCCTGCGGGTGGGGTTGTTCGCGGTCACCGTGACCTCCTGAAGGCGCGTGATGGCGGCCCGTCCGGACCGCCGGAACTCCGACGGTCCGGACGGTAGCCACGCGCCGCAGGGCCTGGGAACCCGGAACCATACGGACTGACAGCGACGGCTCCGGGCGTGGAGACTGAGGGGCTGTTGTCCGGACTCGAGGAGCGTGTTCTCGCCCGGTCATATCGGTGAACTGACCCAGGTCATCCCATCCGAGTTGGTGGATGCAGTACTGGAGCGAGATCGGAGCGCGCGAGTGACGACGTCGGCGCCCCCTCTCGCGTCGAGGTGGACTTCGTGCTCGCACTCGGAACGTTCGAGCATCTGGGCACCGGACTGCTGTGGGGAAAGATCCCGGCCGGACTGGCCGCCGGGGTGCCGCAGCCGTCGGAGAAGGCACTTCGTGATCTGCGTCGGCGAGTCGGGGTGGCTCCGCTCAAGCGCCATGCTTGCCCCATTGCGAGATGTGACATGTCACGCCCTATTGATGGCATGTCAGGGGCCGTGAGAGCATGCGTTCGACGCGCCCCAGCCGCCTCCCCCTTCCCCCGCCTGCTGCGCGCCCGTCTGCCTTCCCCCCACTAAGGAACGACGTTGCGCCTGCCCTCACGCATGCCCAGACTGCTCGCCGCGATCGCGGCGGGCACGGCTCTCCTCGGCCTGGCCGCCGGTCCCAGCCTGGCTGCCACCCCCACCGCCGAGGCCGCCTCCCGTACCCAGCGGGCCCCGGCCGGCTTCCTGCCGCCCACCGGCGCCGCCGCGACGGACCCCTCGGAGCACGGCGCACCGCAGAGCCGCCGGCTGACGCCCGAGCAGCTCCCGCCGCTCGGGCTGCCCGTCTCGCCCGAGTCCGCTTCCTCCGCAACCGCCTCGGCGAAGGCCTCACCGCAGGCGCTGTCCGCGGCCCCGCCGGTCGCCCAGTCGTGCACCCCGGCCGACTTCAGCGCCCGCTCCGGTGCCGCGCTCGTCTCCTTCGTCAAGGCTTCGGCGCCCAAGTGCATCGGCTCCCTGTTCTACACCTCCGGCTCGGAGGCCTCGGCGGTGTTCCGCCAGAGCCAGATGGCGACGATCGCCGACGCCTTCCGGGACGCCGCCGCCACCTACCCCGGGGACAACTCGACGAGCGCGTGGCAGCTCGTCCTGTTCCTGCGCGCGGGCTACTACGTGCAGTCCAACGACCCCCAGTGCATCCCGGGCTTCGACAAGTCGCTCACCGACGCGGTGGCCCGCGGCATCGACGCGTTCGTCGCCGGCCCGCACTTCACCGACGTCACCGACGCGAACGGCGAGGTCGCGAACGACGTCGTCATCCTCACCGACAGCGCCAAGCTGCAGGCCCGCTACCTCAGCACCTACAGGCAGGTGCTGAACGGCTACAACAGCTCGTACGACGGCTCCAGGAGCATGGTCACCCTCGTCAACAGCGTCTTCACCCCGCTGGACCGAGGCCACGACAACAACCCGGACTTCCTCGCCGCCGTCTCCGCGGACCCGAGCATCATCGACACCCTGAACGATTTCACCCTCAAGCACCGGGCCCTGCTCGGCACCGACAACGCGGTCCTGGACGCCAACGCCGCCCGCGTGCTCACCCGCTTCGTCAAGTACCCGGCCTTCCAGGGCAAGGTGCGGCCGCTGGTCAAGGCACTCCTCGACGGATCGTCGATCACCGGCCCGACCGCCCCGCTGTGGGTCTCCACCGCGAGCATGGCCGACTACCTCGACCCGGACCAGTGCTCCACCTACGGCATCTGCGACCTGAACAAGCGGCTGATCGCGGCGTCGCTGCCGGTCCGCCACACCTGTGATGCCACCCGGACCATCCTGGCCCAGGACCTCACCCCGGCAGACCTCGCCGCCGTCTGCGCCGACCTCAAGGGCGAGGACGCCTTCTTCCACAACCTCGTCCGCGACAACGGCCCCATACCCGGCCAGTACGAGTCGTCCGTGCAGATCGCCGTGTTCGCCGACAAGGCGAACTACCAGACCTACGCCGGAGCGATCTACGGCGCCAACACCAACAACGGCGGCATCACCCTCACCGGGACACCGACCGACCCGGCCAACCAGCCCGTCACCATCATGTACCGGCACCCCACCGACAACGGCTTCACCGCCCGGATCTGGAACCTCAACCACGAGTACGCCCACGTCCTGGACGCCCGTTACAACCTCAAGGGCGGCTTCACCCAGCAGACCAGCGTCCCCGACCTGTGGTGGATCGAGGGCGTCGCCGAGTACGTCTCCTACACCTACCGCGGCGTCACCGACACCAACGCGGTGATCCAGGCCCCCAAGCACACCTACCCGCTCAGCACCCTGCTCCAGAGCACCTACCTCAACAGCGACTCCACCCGCGTCTACCACTGGGGCTACCTCGCCGCCCGCCACATGATCGAGCGGTACCCGAGCGTCGTCCAGGGCATGCTCCACTACTTCCGCACCGGCGACTACGCCCGCGGTTACGCCTACTACAACGGCATCGGCTCCGCCTACGACGCCGGCTTCAACACCTGGCTCGACACCTGCGCCACCGACACGTGCCTGAGCGCGGGCACGCCGACCGCCGCCTTCGACAGCACCGTCACCGGCCTGACCGCGCAGCTGACCGACCGCTCCACGGTGACCGGCGGCAAGGGCACCATCACCTCCCGCACCTGGAACTTCGGCGACGGCACCACCTCCACGGAAACCGCTCCGTGGAAGACGTACGCCACGCCCGGCACTTACACCGTCACCGTGACCGTCACCGACAGCAACGGGAAGACCGCCACCGCGGCCAAGTCCGTCACGGTCGCGGCCCCCGCCGCTCCCACCGCCTGCACCGGGGCCGACTCGCGGGCCATGGACCGCAACTGCTTCCGGACCGACCGGTCCGCCGCCGCGGGCGAGCAGGACAAGCTGTACATCTACATGCCCGCCGGCACCGTGACCCTCAACGTCACCACCACCGGCGGCACCGGCACGGCCTACCTGTACTACAGCGCCGACACCTGGGCCTCGAACACCGCCCACACCGCCTCCTCCACCAAGAGCACCGGCGCTCAGAGCATCACCGTCACCAACACCACCGCCGGCTACCGCTACATCACCCTCTACGGCAAGACCGCGTTCAACGGCGTCACCGTCACCACCCAGTACTGACCCCCGGCACACCGGCGCGAACATCCCCGCCGCAACACCGGACGGGGGCGTTCGCGGCCGCGTTCGGCCAGGTCGACGGGGTGCGGTGTCAGGTCTTCGATCTCGCCGCGGGCCAGGGTGAGCGGGGCCGCGCTGATCCGCCGGGCCGTCGCCGTGCCCTGGCCGAGGCGCTGCAGTGACCGTCGGCCGATCCACCCAGGCGAGCAGCGCGGCGACGACGGTGAAGGCGGCGAGCAGCAGCGAGCGCGTGAGCAGGTCGCCGAGGACGGTGTGCTGGAAGTCCTCAAGGCGCTGGGCGGGGCTGGTGACCGCGGCGGGGGTCTCGAAGCGGGTCCGTCGGTGCGGAGGTGGGCGCCGACGGCGCCACCACCTGCGACTCGGCTCAAGGTTCCGAACCGACCCGCCGATGGAGCGAAGAGCCGGAGAGGCCGCCTCCACCTGCTGGTGGAAACGGCCTCTTCGGTCTGTGAAATCGCGGTCGGGTGGGCGTGAACCCGCGAACCCTCGGCTCCCTGGCGGTCCGTCAGCCGGCCGGAAGGCGCGGGGTGCGCGGCGGTTCCGTGCGGCGGCGCCCGGTCGTCTCGAAGGCGGCGGCGAGCTGGAGCAGCAGGTTGTCGTCGTAGGCGCGGCCCGCGAAGGTCAGCCCCACCGGCATGCCGATGTCG
>NZ_JBHXTL010000022.1:0-88941 GCF_042677365.1 Kitasatospora sp. NPDC127116 | reverse complement strand
GCGACCTCCCGTCCGGTGGTGCGGTCCCAGATCCGCGCTGTCTTGTCGTTGCCGCCGGTGGCGAGCCAGGTGCCGTCGGGGGAGATCGCCACCGACAGCACTGCACGGGTGTGGCCGGTGAGGGTGATGGTTTCGGTCCCGGTGGTGCGGTCCCAGATCCGCACTGTGCCATCATCGCCGGCAGTGGCGAGCCAGGTGCCGTCAGGCGAAATCGCCACGGTTTCCACCTCGTCGGTGTGGCCGGTGAGGGTGGCGACCTCCCGTCCGGTGGTGCGGTCCCAGATCCGCGCTGTCTTGTCGTTGCCGCCGGTGGCGAGCCAGGTGCCGTCGGGGGAGATCGCCACCGAACGCACCATGCCGGCGTGACCGGTAAGGGCGGTGGTTTCGGTGGCGGTGGTGCGGTCCCAGGTCCGCACCGTCCCGTCGTAGCCCGCAGTGGCGAGCCAGGTGCCGTCGGGGGAGATCGCCACCGACAGCACTGCACGGGTGTGGCCGGTGAGGATGGCGGTCTCCCGTCCGGTGGTGCGGTCCCAGATCCGCACCGTCCCGTCGTAGCCTGCAGTGGCGAGCCAGGTGCCGTCGGGGGAGACTGCGACCTCCAGCACCATGTCGGTGTGGCCGGTGAGGGTGGCAGTTTCGGTGGTGGCGGCGTCGCCCCAGATTCGTACGGTCTTGTCGATGCTGCCGGTGGCGAGCCAGGTGCCGTCGGGGGAGATCGCCAGTGTGGACACTGCATCGGAGTGGCCGACGAAGGCGCGCAGGAGCGCAGGTTGCGGGAGGTCGGGCAGGGGCCAGATGCTGCTCAACCGGGGATGAGTGAGCTGTTCCGCGTGGGCGGTAACTTGGGCGTGCCAACGGGAGATGTCGGTGAGGCGGCCGTGGAGCACGGCGGTCAGCGAGTGGTCAGGCTGGGTGCGTTGGAGGAGATGAGCAGCCCTCGCCAGGTCCCCGGCACGTTCGGCGGCGTCCGGGCTGCCGATTCGCAGCAGGTCGGAGATGGGGGCATTGGGGCCGCGTTGGTGCAGGCGGCGGTCGATCCAGCGCAGATCCGAAGCGAGGGCCCTGGCATCAGCGGTGCGGCCGGCGGCGAGGAGGTGTTCGATGGCGTGGTCGAGGATGTAGCCGTCGGCTGTGTCCCACCAGGCGTGCCGAGGATCAGGGGCGTCAGCGGCAAGGGGCGCTGCTGCTGGGAGGTGGGTGATGACGGCGTCGACCAGGTTGGCGTTGACGCGGGTCAGGCCATCGGCGCCGAGGGCTTGGCGGAGGTAGTCGCGGTGGACGTCGTGGAGAGTGATCCGTCCGCCGCCTGCCGGGTCGACAGTAAGCAGGGAGAGTCCGGCCAGTTCGGTTAGCAGGGCATGGGACTGAGCAGCGGTGAGTCCGCCGGAGATCTGCCAGAGCCGGCGTACCAGGCCCACGGGGATGGCTTCGTCCTCGACGAAGACTCCGAGCTCGCGATGGCGGTCGCGTCCCGTGAGTGGGAGGAGGTCGACCGCGGCTTCGATGGTGGCTTCGACCGCCCGCTCACGCTGGGCCGGCACCGCCGCGTCCATCCCGGCGGTGTCGGCCGCGGCGGGCCCGGCTTGGCGAAGCCGTCGGAGAGCCATGTCTGCCGCATCAGGGACAGGCACCCCCAACTGCGCCTCGGCGACGATCAGGCGGTTTACCAGGCGCAGCAGGAGAGGCCAGCGTCCAGTCTGCGCGAGAAGCTCGGCCACGGAGTTATCGGGCAGCAGTGCGGGGTCAAGGTCCTCCAGCAGAACGGTCCGTGCTTCCTGCTCCGACATCCCGTCCACTAGGACTAGTTGGCTGCCCGCCCGGCCGTCCAGGAGCTGGCGGCGCCGGGTGGTGACCAGCCGTACGCAGTTGGGCGCACCCCGCAGGAAAGGGTCCAACTGCGCGCGTTCCCATACGTCGTCCAGGACCAGCAGAGTTCGAGGGCGCTGCGCTAGCAGTCGGCCGAGGTGGTCGCCAGCCAGTTCCGGGTCGGTGAAGGCGGTGTCGTCGCCCGTGATCAGGCGGGTGACCTCGCTGACCTTCGCCGCGATCTCGGCCGCGCTGCGTACGTCACGGCCGATGGTTACCAGGTAGACGCGGCCCCGGAAGCGGCGACGGACTGTGCGGTCGGCGCACACCATCCGCGCCAGCCGGGTCTTACCGAAGCCGCCCGCACCGTGGAGCGAGGTCGTCAGCCCTACCGTCGAGCCGCCCGGCGCACGCACCGCGACGATGGCTTGGTGTAGCTCGGCGCGCCGCACCAACCAGGATTCCACCGCCGGAGCGGGCGGTGGCGGCGGATCACCCTCAGCCGCCGGGAACTGCTCGATTCGCCTGGCCAGCAGCCCGATGACGACGGCGGCCAACGTCAGCGCACCAACCGCCCACCATGCACGAGTCCGCAGCAGGTCCAAGACACCCGGCCACTTCTCGTCCCCGGTCGCGGCGTTCCCGGCCAGCGACAGGAGCGTCCCGTCTGCCACTGCGATCGCACCGAGTAACCCCAGCACGCCGCCACGCACCCGACCCGCTGCCATCCCCACCCCCGGGACGATCCCGACAACAAACCGGACACTAGCCCCCGCAAGGCCGCCACATACCGCATTCCGCCCATCCCATACCGTCTGCGGCCAGCAACTGCAAACACGCCCGAGGCCACGAACCGGTTGCAGTCGAGGAGCGTAACTCCCGGCATCACGCACATGCAGGCACCCATCCGACTGCTTGGCAGAGCTGCCTCGCCAGGAATACGACAACAGACGAAGAAGTGCTCTCCGCCGGCATGACGGGTGTGCCGGGTTCCACCCGTCAGAGGCGTTCAACAGCCGTTCCGTACGTCGCGCCAGAGGTCTATGCAGGTTCCATGGAGCGCTGCCGCGCCGGCGGGACCGATGTTCGCGTCGAACCACCGGTGTCTGAACTCTTTGTCAGACGATCATGGAGCGGTCGAGGGAGCCGGGAAGAAGCCGGGCCGGCCTCCGCCCGGTCCCGTGAATCGGTACGTCGTGGCGGAGGAGAGCACGCTGCTCGGCGGGTCACCGTTCTCGATGACGATGGCCTGGCCGGGGAAGGTCAGCATGTCCTGGTAGAAGTGGTCGACGACGTTCGAGGTGATGTCGACGTCCTCCCCGACGGGTTCGCGGTAGGTGACCACGGGGGAGTCGAGGACGACGAAACCGGGGTGGGGCAGGTCCCCGTTGAGGCAGTACCGGGCGAGGGCGGTGGTGAACGCCGAGTGCAGGACCGACCGCACGCCCTGGCCGCGGCCGGATCGTGGGCGACTGCCGGCCCGGACCTCCATGCCGTACTGGTCGTACTCGGCGAACTCGACCGAGGGAACGGACCAGGCGTCCAGCGTTCGCCGCAGGACGTCGTCGAACTTGGAGAGCACCCGGGCGGGGATGTGGCTGGCGGGCCGCTGGGAGCGGACCGCGCCCGCCCCGTCGAGCTTGGACCGTCGATCGTCCAGCTCCTCGATGCGGGCGTGGAGTTCGAGTTCTCGTTCGGCGGCCGAGCGGGCCGCCAGGAGCTCGTCCATGTGCGTCCGCAAGGGGGCGAGGCGTTCCTCGGCCTCGGAGATGTCGGCGTCCAGTTCTCTGGCTCGCAGGAGTAGGACGCCCCTTCGCCCTACGAGCTCGTCCAGCTGCGTTCGCAGGTCGGCGATGGTCGGGAGGAGGTCGGCGAGGAGCGAGCTGGTCTTGGCGGCTTCGGCTTCGACGGCCGCGTGCAGCTGGGTCGTCTCCTGCTCTCCGTGGCCGTGGTGTTGGTCTTCGGGTTCGGCGCCGCAGAACACGCAGGTGCCGACGCGGAAGTAGCCGAGGATGCTGCCGGCCTCACTGACCATCACGAGGCGGTCGAGGTCGGAGCGGTACTGCTGTTCCAGCAGCCCGAACCTGGTGAGCAGGTCGTTGATCTCGGCCAGGCGGGATTCGACGGCGGCGAGCTCCTGGGCGGCGTGCATGCGGTCGGCGACCGCACCGACGTGGCGGTCGGTGATCACCCGCAGGGATCGGGACTGGCCGTCGATGGTGGCCTGGATCCGCGTCAGCCGTTCACGCAATTGAGAGGCGTTCTCCTGGGTTGTCAGCTTGGCGGAGAGTTCCGTG
The DNA here is from genome assembly GCF_042677365.1 of Kitasatospora sp. NPDC127116. Lineage (NCBI taxonomy): Bacteria > Bacillati > Actinomycetota > Actinomycetes > Kitasatosporales > Streptomycetaceae > Kitasatospora > Kitasatospora sp. NPDC127116. Next base: position 84,838 of record NZ_JBHXTL010000022.1, on the reverse strand, counting down.
ACGATCTGGTCGAGGAGCCCGATCTGGCCCTTGTGGACCCGGCGCTGGTTGGTGTTCGGCCCGGTGTCGACCAGCGGGTCGTCCTCGCCGGTCAGCAGGTACTTCACCACCGAGGCGGCGGCGGTCTTGCCAGTAGCCGCATTCGACCGTAGGACGGGGGAGAGGGGGTCTCCCATGCGGGTCTCGGTCACCAGGGACAGGTGGACGAGGTCGGTGAGGGACAGGCCGCGGGTGCCGCCGGCGTCGTTCTTACGGATCCGGGTATCGGCATAGCCGAGCTCTGCGAGGAGCATGGCGGAGAGGCTGCGCGAGCTGCCCGCGCGGTGGACCGCGGTCAGTTCCCGGTCGGACCGGCGGGTGACCAGGTCACGCAGGTCCTCGTAGTGGACGTGCACGGTGCCGGCGCCCGGTCGCCGGACCAGGGTGATCGGCGCTCCGTCGGGCAGCACTTGCAGTCCGAGGAGGATCTGGCTGTAGCCCTCGGCTTCCGGGATGAGCGGCAGACGCGTACCGCCGAGCATGTACTCGATGGACTCGACGATGAAGGACTTGCCGGTGTCGGAGGCGCCGTAGATGACGGTGAGGTCGGGGCCGAAGGCGACGCGGGCGGTGGGCTTCCCGGAGCCTGCGTAGGTGAGGTGGGTCAGTCGCAGATCAGCCACGGGGGACCTCGGGGGGTAGGGGCGTCTCGGCCGGGCGGTTGAGCAACGCGCGAGTGGCGGTCCGTACGTCGGCACCGGGCGCGTACTGGTGGACGGCCCATTCGGCGCGCTCGCGCAGGCGCTCGACGTACGGAGCTTCGAGGAGTTCGACGAACGCGGGCCCCCGCTCCGTCGCGCGGTAGACGAGGCCGTCGTCCGCGGGCTCCAGCCGGGCTAGCTCGGCGCGGATCAGGACGAGCAGCGCCTTCTCCAACAGGCCGCGCTTCACGCCCAGTTCGCCCGACCGGGCGGGCAGGTCGGGGTGGAGGCTTGGTGGGCCGTCGAACTCCCCGCTGTGCAGCAGCGCGTAGTCGAGGAGGGTGATCTGGGCCAGGTCCAGCGGTTCGGGATGGCTCTCGGCGAGCAGGACCAGCGCGCGCATCCCGACCTCGAGGGGGCTGTTCAGCGGGTTCACGCGGCACCTCCGCGACACCAGATCAAGCGGTCGGCGTTGGCCAGGTGGTGGCAGACCCCCTTGCGGTCCAACGGCCGCACGAACTCGGTGAGGATCGTCTTGGTGAGCTCGACGTTTCCGGAGGCGGCCAGAACCGCCTGCATGCGGTCGTATCCGAACTCGAACCTGCCGGCCGCGACCTCGACCACGATGTCGTGGACGTCGTCGAGGACGGCGTCGAAGTGCCCGTCCGAGGTCGAGTCGCGGGCGAACAGGCGCAGTGATTCCGCGCTGTAGAAGGCCTCCCGCTGCCTGCGCAGGTGAGCGCGTGCCTCGTCGTGTTCGGCGATGCGCTCCAGGCTGTCGGCCTGCTCGCCCCAGAGTTCCCCGTAGGCACGTATCAGCTGCTGGATGTAGCGGGCCTCTACCGGGGTGGGTGCGTCAGGCGGGAGCATCCGCTGTGGACGTGGCGCCGGGGGCTGGGGGAAGCGTACGGCCCAGTGCGGCGTGGTCTGGTGCAGCGACAGCATCTCGTCCATGTCGATGGTGGTGAACATGGAGAAGTCCGTGGCCTCGGCGAGCTCGCGGAGTTCGCGCCGCAGCTCGGGGACGAGCGAGGTGATGACGGGATCGCGGGTCGAGGCCAGCTCCTTGAGGAACTCGGCCTTGGCCTCGGTCTTCTTGGAGAGCCGCCGGACGAGTCGAGGGCCGATGATCGGCGCGACGAAGACGTACTGCTCGGGAACGGTGAAGTGTCCGCCCACCACCGAAGCGAACATCTTGCGCATCTCCGGAGCGGCCTTCGACCACGTCAGGGCGTCTCCGTAGTGCTTGCACTGGTAGTTGTGCCAGGCTCCCTCAAGCCCGTCCGAAGTCAGGTAGCCTGCGACATCGACCCCGTGGTCCCCCGAACCGCCGTGCCGCTGCACCGCGACGTACTTCGTCTCCAGAGCGGGGACCCACTCCTTGACGAACTCCTCGAACTCGTCGGGGTCGTACGAGAAGACGATCTTCTTCGGGGACGGCACGGCGTGAGTTCTCAGCCAGGGGCCGACGAGGGCCGGCAGTGGCGGATCGCTGTTTTCCGCCCCGGTGACGACGCCATCAGACACTGCTCCTCAGCCCCCCGAGTGCCGTATGTTCGTGATCGGGTGATCACTCGGGGTCAGTGATACCACTGCTACCCCGATCGAGAGAAGAGTACGAACCAGGTCTGACCGACCGTGGCTCCCGAAACGGCGATCCCCCGGGCTGCTGAAGCACGCAGGTTCCCTATAGGGCTGCGTGTCGAGCCCCGGCAGGATTCAGGGCAGTCCTTCCGGCGCCCGGTCACACGGATACGGGGACGGCCGTCCGACGGTCGGGGCCGTCCCCGCGTTGGGGGCTACCGCCCGGTCGCAGGGGCAGTCGGAGGTGCTGTCGTCGTGAAGGTCGCGACGGTAGCCCTGACCGCGGGGCTTCCAACGCTGGAAGGTGCTCGGCTTCCAACGGGGGCGGTCAGGGATGCTGGTGTCGTCGGGTGCGGGCAGGGATCCCCGCGAGGCCCGGGCGTGGACAGCGTGGACGTTGATACCCAAGAACGCCGCCACCTCGCGGTAGCCCCACAGCTCTTGACCGTCGGCGATCCCGACTTCGTCGGTCGGCTGCGAGCGCGCAGGAACCGGGACGACTCCCCTTCCGGATCCTGCCTCCTCCGTGTCGGAAGGGGGAGGGCACTTGACGGCAGGTGGTTGGGCGGTGGCGACGCGGAGCGCGGTGGTGGCGACTGCGAGGGCGGAGCACAGCGCGGTGACCTCGCGCAGGGTGGGGTGGATGAGACGGGGCCAGCCGTCGGTGGCAGCCGTCCAGGTGGCCAGGTGTACCTCGGTGGTTGCGAGGCCGAGGTGGGCGGTGACGTCCCAGCCGGCTCCGGTGGCGGGTTCCCACCGGAGCCGGATGCGGCCGAGCGGTAGCCGGGGTGCGGGGGTCGGGGCCCAGGAGACCTTGATCGGCTGATCGGGCGAGGCGGGGACACTGTGGACGGGGGCTCCGCTCGTCCCCGGCGGCATGGGCCGCAGGGCGAGGTTGCCGAGCGGCCGGGGGACGTCCGGGCGATCGGGGGTGGGGATGCGGTTCTCCTTCGGTCGGGTGATTCAGGCCCAGGCGAGTTCTTCGCGGACGGCGGCGGGCAGGTAGCCCTCCTGGCCGTCCTCGGGCAGATAGACGATGTCGTTGTGGACGACGATGGTGGCGGCCGGCAGGTGCGAGAACGGCCAGTCCGGGTTCACTGCGAGCCGGATGCTCAGGCTCGGGTCGAGGTCCTGGAGCTGGGCGATCAGGTGGGCGACGGTCAGGTTCTGGGGCACGGGCGTTTCCTCGGGGAGATGGTCGGCGGGGAGTCGGGGTGGATGAGGACGAGGTCGTCGGCGGGCCACGGGTCGCAGGTGTCCCACGGTTGGCCGGTGGTGAGGACGACGGTGCCGTCCGGGCCTTGAACGTCGGGGAGGCAGCAGATGCCGCAGCCGCAGTCCGGGTCGTAGAGCCCGGGGCTGGCCTGATAGGGGCCGGAGGCGAAGTAGTCGGTGCGGTGGAAGCGGTGGGGACCGGCGGGCTGGAAGGCGGAGACGATCAGGTCGCCGGGGAGAACTTGGTCGGCGCGTACGATCCGCAGATGGGGGCTGGCGAGGATGCGGCGGCTCGCGTGGTGCTCGGTGGTGGCTGTGACGACGACCGGGTGGAAGTCGACGTGATGGGTATGCGTGCTGTCTCCTTCGGGGACGGATGGATCAGTCGGCGAGCGGTAGGACCGCAGAGCCGGCGGCTCGCCTCGGCTTCGAGCACGACCAGGCCGTCGGTGGCCAGGCGGCCGAGCGCGAAGGCGACCGACCCAGCCGGGACGGATAAGGCGTCAGGAGCGCTGGTGGGGAAGGAGCCGGGGAAATGGACGACCTCGCCCAAGTCGCCGGACCGCTGACCAAGGTCCGGGACAAGTGGGTTCTGGTGGACGAAGACACAGCCGCGCGGGCAGCCGACCGCCAGATGCCGCCCGTCGCCCCCGACGAGGCTTTGCGGGCTTGCCTGACCGGCCGCGTCACCGTCGACGGCCACACGGTCGAATGCGAGCCGGGCGAGGGGCTCGCCGATCTGGTGGAGTTCCTGCGCCTGGGCGCGCGCACCGCGCCGGTATCCGCCCCGGCAGGCCTTCAGGCCACGATGCGCGACTACCAGCACGTCGGCTTGGCGTGGCTGGCCAACACCACGGATGCGGGCTTCGGTGCGCTGCTGGCCGACGACATGGGCCTCGGAAAGTCACTGACCGCACTGGCCGTGCACCTGCACCGCCGCGACCAGGACCGCCGACCTGCGGGACCCCCACCCTGATCGTCTGCCCCGCCTCCATGATCATCAACTGGGAGCGCGAAGTGCATCGGTTCGCCCCCACCGTGCCGACCCTGCGCTACCACGGACCGGACCGCACCCTCAATGAGGTGACCCCCCGCACCGTCGTGATCACCACCTACGAGACCTTGCGCCGGGACGTCGACGTCCTGGCCGGTCAGCCCTTCGATCTGGTCGTCGCCGACGAAGCCCAGCTCATCAAGAACCATCGGACCGCCACCGGCCAGGCGATGCGCCGCCTCATGCCCTCAGCCCGGATCGCACTCACCGGCACCCCGGTGGAGAACAACCTCACCGAAGCGTGGTCGGTCATGGACTGGATCAACCCTGGCCTGTTCGGCAGCCTGCGCACCTTCCGTGACCAGTTCGCCCGGCCCATCGAGGAGAACATCACCGACGCCGACCTCACCACGCGCCTGTCCGGCCTCCTGAAGGCATTCATGCTGCGCCGCCGCAAGAGCGACCCGGGCATCCTGCCCGAACTGCCTTCGAAGATTTTCAGCCCGCGTGTCGTCAGCCTCGCCCCCGAGCAGATCGCGCTCTACGAGGAGGTCGCCGACGCTACCCTGCGGCAGATCCGTTCCGCCGAGGGCATGCACCGTAAGGGCCTTCTGCTGAACCTCTTCAACAAGCTCCAGCAGATCTGCAACACGCCTGCCCAGTACCTGTCCGAACCTCTGGACGGTGACTACGACCCGCAGTACGCCGCCGTCCGCTCGGGAAAGCTCGCCGCCCTGGACGACCTGCTCCCTCTGCTCCGCAGCCCCGACGAGTCCACCCTGATCTTCACCCGTTACCGTGCCATGGCCCACTATCTCCTGCGGCACCTGCGCAGCCAGGGCCTGGAGCCTCTCTACTTCAGCGGCGACATCCCGATCGGGCGCGAACGCCAGCGCCTCGTCGATACGTTCCAATCCGGCACCGGAAAGACGATGGTCATGACCGTCAAGGCCGGCGGCAGCGGCCTGACCCTGACCCGAGCCAGCCATGTCGTCCTGTTCGATCGTCCCTGGAACCCCGCCAAGGAGAGCCAGGCCATCGACCGTGCCCACCGCTTGGGTCAACAGCGCACCGTCACCGTGCACCAGCTCATCACCGAGAACACCCTGGAAGACCGGATCGACGAACTGCTGCGGCACAAGCGCGCCCTGGCTGACGCCGTACTCGCCGACGGGTACTCCGCGCTGACCGAACTCACCGACGAACAGATCTGCGACCTCATCGCCCTAGGAGCACAGCGATGACCGACCAAGCCGTCGACGCGACCGAGCCCAGCACCGCCTCCAGCGACATCCCCGCCGCCGAACGCAGTGACACCCGGGCCGTGACGACCGCCTCTACCTCGGCCCGGAAGCTCCACCTCACCGCGCACCATGCTTGGGCTTGGTACCGGGAAGGCGCCGAGCCTCCCCCCATCCCCGGCCACCAACCCGGCCTTCCCGAAGATCCGGGCCCAACACCCCCGACATGGCCCGTGCCGCCGTCCCCCGCCCCACGCGCAGAGCAGCTGCACGCCCTTATCGCCGACGCCGCCACGCAGGCACGAAACCACCTGCTCTCGGGCACGGCGCTGGAATGCGCACGAGACGAAGACGCAGTTCGCCTCGCAGCAGTCATTCCCCACATCCGGGTCTCTGAAATCGCGGACCGCCTCGGGCTCGACGTCGCTGAGCTCCGCCACCGGCTCGGCATGCGCTGACCCTTGGGGCCTGCCGAGGCACCACTGCGCTGCTCGGGGAACGAGGCCTCGCCCCAGCGACCTGTCCCGAATCGGTGGGCCAAGCACCCGGGGCCGTGCGGTGGAGACCGGCAGCTGTTCGGTTCCCGGCGCAAGCAGCGGCACAGCCAGATCGTCCGGGTGTTCCCGTCCGGGCGAGTTGACCTTGCAGCCACGCGCGATCTGGCCGGGCCGGGTCCTGGGCGCCGGCGCCCTCCTGGACTCCGTCGCGTTCGACGACTACTCCCGCCCCGCCTGGAACAACTGGGACGGCGGCAGCGGCCTCTCCACTTTCACCGAGGGGTTCGAGGGCGCGGACACGGTGCGTATGGCGACCACTGGGCCGTCACCCAGATCGGGGCGCCTCTCGGCGATGGCACCGGCGAACCGCACCCTTGCTGAACCGCGCAGACGTGGTGCGCGGTGGAGCCGGTCACGCGGGTGGTCCTGTCTTGATCAGGTCACGGCCGGCGGTTGACGCGGTGGGCCCGGAAGGCCCCTGCAACCGTGTTGCGGAGGCCGAGATGCGAAACTCATACAGGTATTCGCCTGGCATTTCGGCGCGGGGATTCCGATTAATGCGAACCCCGGCGTCGCTACCGGGCGCACCTGGATGCCGTATTCCGAGCGCCGGGAGTCGTCGTCGGCAGTGAGCCTCATCCTCGGACCGGCCGAGGCGCCCGGGTGCTGCTCCCTGCACAGGGGGACTCCTCGGCCGGCGCCCGGACGGTCGAGGAGCCCGCCGTCGCCGTCCCGCCGCGGCTGCCGGGTGGCAGGTATAGTGCGGCCGGGCACTGCCTCAAGAGGCCGCGGCGACGCTCTCGGCCCGCGTCGCGATCGTTCGTCAGAACAGCGCGTCCTGGTGCAGGGCGGTGATGGTGCTGGCTCCGGTGATCCGGCCCGGGGAGACGTCGATGTCCTGGTCGTCGCGCATCCTCTTGAGGAGCGGGATGACCTGGGTGGGGCGGTAGACGGTCTCCAGGAGGGCGTACTTCTTGAGCTGGTCGACGCTGCGGGCGGCCGGGGCGGTGCGCAGGTGGTCGAGCAGGATGCGGCGCAAGGGGCCGGTGTCGGGTTCGAGTTCGAGATCGAGGGCCTGCTGGTTGGGGTCTTTGGGGTCGCGGTAGCGGACTCCGGAGGTGGTGTCGACGACCCACATGGCCTCCTTCATCTTCTCCACGCCCCGTTCGTGGCGGGTGCCGAAGATCAGGTAGAGGAGGTGGCCAGCCTCGTCGATCATCTCGAAGACCAGGGTGTGCTGGAACCCGGCGCGTCCGAGGGACTCGCGGTAACGGTCGCGCAGGTAGGCGGCCTTCGCGGAGGCGGGCTGCTGGAAGACCCCGTGCCAGTCGCTGTCGCCGAAGAAGGCGTCGCCGGCGGCTCGGTGGCGGTCGTCCTTGCCAGCGAAGCGGACGAGGAACGCGGGTTGGAAGGTGACCATCACCTCGCTGCGGCGCTGGGTGGCGATCCGCCGCAGGAGGGGGAAGGGGACCTCGGGGCCGCCGAAGCCGTCGAGCAGTACGAACATGGGGTGGTTCAGACTGCCGGCTCGGGCGAGCTGTCGCAGCAGATCGGGATGGCACTGGCCCTGGGCTATGTGCACGTCGAGCCGACCGCTCCGGGGCCCGTACGTGCCTGCGGCCGTCGCGATGCGGTGCTCCAACTCGGTCTTGCGCCGGGCATTCTCCTCGACCAGCACCATCTTCACGCGCCGGGGGTTTCGCCGGAGTGCTCCGGAGAGGACCTGGTGGGCGACGACGGGGGAGCCGGGTTCGCCGTCGCGGTAGACGCCCGGGCCGGCGAAGCCCTCGGCGTAGGTGACGATGTCGTTGTGGCTGAGCATGATCGGTGCCCAGGCCTGGAGGTAGCGCCGCAGCAGGGCGTGCTTGGCGGCGGTGTGTGGGTCGCGTGGCCAGATGACGTCCTTCGGTGCCGCCATGTGTCTCCCCGGTGCGGTGAGCCGTCGCTGCCGGAGGAAGGATCACACAATCGTCACGGCGCGAACAGGGGGCGTGCACGGCGTACAGGGTCAGGGCACCGTGAGCTGTCCTCGTACGGGCATCTCGTCCCAGGTGCGGCCGTTGAGGTCGCGGCCGCGAGCTTTGGGGTTTCGGCCGCCCCACTGCTTGAAGAAGAACGGCACGCCGGCGGCCTGGCAGGCGTCGCGGATGGCGGCGACCCATGCGGAGTCCATCGGGCGGTGGCTGGGGCCCGACTCGCCGCCGGCGATCACCCAGCCGATGCCGTCGAGGTTCAGACCCGGCAGCGGTCCGAGCAGCGGCTCCAGGGAGAGGAACCGGACCGTGGCCGGGACGGTCCGCAGGTCGTCGATGCGGTCCAGCTGGCTCTCGTCCTCGACCGACACCCCCATCCAGAGGTTGTCCGGCCACTTCAGCCGGTCGGCGACCCGGCGAAGGCGCACGGAGCGCTTCGTCAGCACCTGGTAGGTGTGCTGGGGGGTGTCGGCGATCACCTGGAATACGTCCCGGACGAACGGGAGCGGCACTCGGGCGTGGAAGAGGTCGCTCATCGAGTTCACGAACACGACCCGGGGACTGTGCCAGCGCTTCGGGACGTCGAGCGCGTCCGGATGCAGCGCAAGTCCGAAGCCGGGGCCGGACGTTCGCGGGTCGCCGTCCGTCTGGTACTTCGCGGCGCCCATGGCCTTCAGCCGCTTGGCCAGGGTCAGGGCGTAGCAGTTGTCGCAGCCTGCGGAGACCCGGTCGCATCCGGTGGTGGGGTTCCAGGTCGCTTCCGTCCACTCGATCGCGCTTCGATCGCTCACTGCCGCTCCTCACTGCCGCGCGGGGCCTCGCGCCGACCGTTGCCCGGCGAGGGCCGCCAACCGCCTACCTTCCTCCGCAGACACCGCCGATGTCGAACCCGCAGGCCGGACCGGTTTCGTTGCGAGGCTGAGCCGCGGAGCGGAACACATTGGCGGCTCAACCCGGAAAGGCCTTTTCTACAGGCATGTTGGCATCTCACATGACTTGTCGACGATGCCTGTCACGTTTCGCCGCCGATGATGGGAAGGAGCCGGTTCATCGGGCCGACCCGACTGTCCGGTGCCGCTGCCTCGGGGTCACCGACAGGTGTGCCGGTGTGGAGGAGGGGAGTCGCGCCCTTGGGGTCAGCCGGTTCGAGTTCGACGGCGCGGCGTAGTTGTTCCATGCGTTGGGGTAGGGGGTGCCAGCCAGGTTCTGCGGCCATGTGGGTGTTGAGGTCGTTGATGGCGCGGGCGTAGGCGCGGGCCAGGCCGCGGAAGTGCAGGGGTAGGCCGGGGCGGGGGTGACCGCTGGGGGCGATGCTCACCCACAGGGCGTCGGTGGTCTGGTTGCCCGGGCTGAGGGGTTCGGTGGTGTCGCGTGCGACGAGGTGGCTGCGGATGGTGAGCCAGTGGCGCATCGCGGCCCGGGTGGGGCCGGACAGGCCGACCGTGACGGTGGCGGGCGTGGTGCGCGGGTTTCGGTGCTGGGGGAGGCGGGTGAGGCGGATCGTGCCGCGGTGCAGGTCGACGTCGTCCGTGCGCAGGGCGCAGAGTTCGCCGGCGCGGCAGCCGGTGTCCAGTACGGTGCCGATGATGGCGAGGATCCGGCTGCGGGACTCGGAGCGGCCGGGGCGGGCAGAGTGTTCCAGGTGGCCGAGCAGGATGCTGCGCGGGCGGGCGGTGACCACGGGCCGGAGTTCGACCCGCGGCGGGTTGCGGTCCGGGAGCGTGACGGTGATGTCGGCCCGGGCGCCGAGGATGCGGAGGCAGTCCTCCCGGACGCGCATGGACGCGGGTGAGGCTTGGCCCGGTCGTGCGGTGGGCTTGCGCCGCAGCAGGCCCTGCTCGGCGGCTGTGAGGTAGCCGGCGAGGGTGTCTGGCGCGAAGAGCAGAGCGAGTGAGTCAGCGGCCGTGGGTACGATCGCGCCCCGCTCGAGGGCGGTGCGCATTTCGCCGGCGACCCAGTGCAGTTGCTTCGCCCGAGACGTGCCGGTCGGCGGTTCGCAGGCACACTCGACGAGGGCGTCCAGGGTCTCGATCGAGGGTGCTGCTGTCGTCGGGGCGTCCGCCATGGGGTCACCCTAGCGCCGGGTCGGGTCGGGTCGGCGGGTGCTTGCCGGCAGAGGGGCTGGGAATGTCTCGCAGGGCGCGAGTCTAATAACTGGCTTGAAGCAAGATCGTCGGTGAGGGCAGCGGACGGGATGGTGGCTGTCTTCTCCGGCCCGCGCCGCTCCGGTGGTGACCGTCCTTCGGCAGCCGCCGAGGGGGCCGTGCCAGGGCATCCGCCGGTTCTCGCGGCGGCACCCGACGATGACGTTCCGGGCGCGGTGAGTGCCCCAGTCGGTTCTGACGGGCCATCAGCAAACTCAGCATTGAGTCAGCATTGGTCCTGTCAGACGCTGTCGCGGATGGTCGAACGGTGTCACGCGTCGAGCGCGGAAGCGAGTGCCGGCAGGCCTGCTTCGGGGTGAGCGCGGGGGGACTCCGGCTCGGGGGTGTGGCGGACCCGGCCGCCGCACCCCCGATTGGCAAATTCCCAGGTCAGCGCACGTTTCCGCGCGGCTTGAGGGGGATTCCCGGGAGCTCCGGGGCGGGCAGGCGGTCGCCCGGGTAGCCCTCGACGGCGCCGAAGCGGGCGGGGTTGTCGGAGCTCATCCATTCCTCGCGGGCTCGGGTAATGTCTTCGTGGGACCGCCCGATGAAGTTCCACCACATGACGATCCGCTCCTCGAACGGCGTGCCGCCGAGCAGCACCAGGCGGGCGTCGGTCCCGCCGGTGTTGGTGAGGGTGAGCGTGCGGCTGCCGGGGGCGACGTAGCCGAGTTCGGCGGGGCGCAGCGGGGTGTCGAGGAGGCGGACCTCGCCGCTGTCGACGAGCAGGCCGTGTTCGAAGGCGGGGTCGACGTCGAGGGTGACGACGGCGTGCGGGCGCAGGGTCAGCTCGGCGCCGAGCAGCGGGGTGAAGGTGGGGACGGGGGAGGTGTCGCCGGCGAGGGTGCCGAGGAAGACCCGTGCCTCGCCGCCGTCCAGGGCGACCGGGGCGGGGGCGTGGTGGCGGAAGTCGCGTCCGGTGTGCCGGTGCTCCTCGGGCAGGGCGACCCACAGCTGTACGCCGTGCAGGACGGTGGTGGCCGGGGTGGAGACCTCGGAGTGGGCGATGCCGCGGCCGGAGGTCATCAGGTTGACCTCGCCGGGCCGGACGTAGGCGTGGACGCCGAGGCTGTCGCGGTGCTCGATCTCGCCGGTGAACAGCCAGCTCACGGTCTGCAGCCCGGTGTGGGGGTGCGGGGCGACGTCCATGCCGCCGGTGCCGGCGACGTCGTCGGGCCCGTAGTGGTCGACGAAGCACCAGGCGCCGATCATGGTGCGGGAGCGCTGCGGGAGGGTGCGGCGCACGGTCATCGCGCGCGGGCCGCCGAGCGGGACGTCCCGGGCGGGCAGGACCTCCACCCGCGGGTCGGCGGCGGGCGTCTCGGCGAGGTCGGTCTCGGCGGTGCTCACGGGGGGTCCCTCCCAGGTGGTGATTAGTTCTATATTCAACTATCATGCCATGGCAGAGTGGCGGGCGACAGTGCGACCAGCCTAAGGAGTCCAGGTGAGTGATGTGACGGTGGTTCCGACGGACCGGCGGGTGTTCATCGACAAGCAGAGCCCCCAGGCGTACAAGGCGCTGCTCGCCGCCGCCGAGGCGGCGCGCGAGGTCGCGGCCGAGGCCGGGCTGGACCGTCGGCTGATCGAGCTGGTCAACCTCCGGGTGTCGCAGATCAACGGCTGCGCCTACTGCCTGCACGTGCACACCAGGGCCGCGATCCGCGAGGGCGAGACCGCCCAGCGCCTCGGCGTGCTCGCGGCCTGGCGCGACACCGAGGTGTTCGCCGACCGGGAGCGGGCCGCGCTCGGGCTGGCCGAGGCGACCACCTCCCCGGCGGACGCGGCACTCCAGGAGGCCGCGTACGGCGTGGCGCGCGAGGTGCTGAGCGACGAGGAGATCTCCGCGGTGGTCTGGGTCTCGATCGCCATCAACTCCTTCAACCGGGTGTCCATCCTGAGCAAGCACCCGGTCCGCCCGGCCCCGGCCCGGTAGGCGCGACCGCGGGAGGGTCTCCGCCTTCCGGCGGAGGCCCTCCGTTGGCGGGTGTACGGCCGGCTCCTTCCGGCGGGGGATGACCGACCGTCAGCGTTGCGGCGAGGCTGGGCGTCGAGGGCGAGGGAGTGCTCGCCGACGGCGAAGGTGGGGTCGCATGGCACGTCGTACGTTTGTCTCCGCGCTGGTGGGGGCGGTCTGTCTGGCACTCGCCGGGCCGCTGGTCCCGGCGGGTGCGGCGGAGGCCGCCGACGGACGGCCGGGCTCCGGCGACCCGCGGGCGGCGGCCCTGCGGGCGCTGACCGACGCCGGCGCCGTCGGGGCGATCGCGGAGGTCCGGGACGGGAACGGCGCCTGGCGCGGGGCGTCCGGCGTCTCCGACCTGGCCACCGGCGCACCGCTGCGCACGGACGGGCGGTTCCGGGCCGGCAGCGTCACCAAGGTGTTCATCGCCACCACGGTGCTGCAACTGGTCGGCGAGGGGCGGATCGGCCTGGACGACCCGGTCGAGCGCCACCTGCCCGGGCTGGTCCCGAACGGTGACCGCATTACCGTCCGTCAGCTGCTCAGCCACCGCTCCGGACTCTGGGACCCCACCAACGAGAAGGGCGGGGTCTTCCCCGACTGGAGCGACCCGGCGGTCGTCCGGAACTGGCTGGACCAGGGCGGCCTGACCCGGCACATCAGCCCGGCCCAGGTGGTGGCCTCCTCGGCGGCGCACGCGCCCAAGTTCCCGCCGGGCACCGGGTACGGCTACTCCAACGTCAACTACACCCTGCTCGGCATGATCATCGAAAAGGCGACCGGGCACGGCTACGCCCAGGAGGCCACCGCGCGCATCCTGCGCCCGCTCGGCCTGACCGGCACGTACTTCCCGGGTACGGCCACCGGCATCCGGGGCCCGCACGCGCACGGCTACTGGACGCTGTCCGAGGGCCCCGGCCCGGAGGACCGCGGCGACCGGGACGTGACGGTGGCGAGCGTCACCTGGGCGAACTCGGCAGGGGAGGTGATCTCCACCCTGAGTGACCTGAACCGCTTCGAGAAGGCCCTGCTGGGCGGCCGGCTGCTGCCGCCGGCGCTGTTGAAGGAGATGACCACGACGACCCCGATCGTGATCGAGGGCATGCCGACCGGGCTGGGCTACGGGCTCGGGCTGGCCGGCTGGCAGCTCTCCTGCGGTCCGGTCTACGGGCACGACGGCTCGGTGCCCGGGTACAGCACCCAGCTGTGGAGCTCGGGCGACCGGCAGGTGTCGCTGTCCGTCACTCCGCGCGGCGACCAGGCGCAGGTCGTCGCGCAGATGCAGGCGGAGGCCGGCTTCCTGGAGCAGGCCTTCTGCGGGACGGGCACCGGGACCGGGGCGGGGACGGGCACGGGGAAGGCGGCGGGCCCGGCGGTGCAGGGGCCGGCCGCCATGGCGCCGAGGCTGGGCTGACCGGCTGCCGCGGCGCGGTTCCACCGCTCCGGCTCGTTCGCGCGGGTCCTCGACCGTGCGGGCGGGCCGGAGCGGTGCCGTTTCCGCCGTCGGGAGGCCCACGGCCCGGGGCCGGGCGTCCGTCGCCCGGCGCTCGTTGCCCGGCGTCCGTCGCCCGGCGCTCGTCGACCGGGGCTCCCGCGCTTCAGGCCGCGCTGCGCCGTTCGGCCAGGTAGTCGTGGACGGGTACGGCGGGGGCGAGGGTGAGGTCGGTGAGGATGTGGCTGGCCGAGACGACCTCCAGGACCGGCAGGTCCGCCAGCGGCGCCATGACGTGCGCGGAGAGCTGCAGCCGGGCGGGGCCGGTCCAGGCCTCCTTGACGGTGACGTCGGTGATCCGGGTGCGGACCAGGTCGCAGACCCGCAGGCCGCCGGTGTAGTCGGGGACGATCTTCACCCCGTACGTGGGCACGGTGATCTGCTCGCGCGCCTCGGCCGGGTCCAACGGCTGCCACTTGTAGGCCATGGTCGCGGTGGCGACCCGCTGGTTGCCGTGGTCGAGGGTGCCGACCAGGGCGCCGGCCTCGGTGAAGAGGCGGGGGCTGCCCATCACCTTGGGGTAGGCGCTCAGCTCCCGGCCCGCGGCGGTGGCGGCGAAGTTGTCGAGGTACATGGCGTGCAGGTACTCGCCCTCCTCGTCCCCGTAGCGGACCGGGACGACCTGCCCGGCCTCGACGTACGGGCCGAAGCCGTCGACCTCGCCCATCTTCATGACCTCGAAGCGGACCAGCGGCTCGTCGATCTCCAGTGGTTCGGGGACGACCGTGCGCAGCGCCTCCGGGTCGGTCCGGTAGACGACGTTCAGGTACTCCCGGTCGGTGAAGCGGGTGACGCGGGGCGGGTAGACGGGGGCGGTGAGCGGGGTGGTGGCGTGACGGACGACCTGGTCGGGGCGCATCGGGGGCTCCTTCTCGGTGGTGGGTTGCTCGGTCTCCTCGAACGGATACCATGTGTATCGGATACACCATGCATCCGATGGGAGTGGCTGCGCAAACGGGCGGAAGCCCCGCGCGCCACCACCCCTCGGAACGCAGCACGACCAAGGAAGTGATCTCGATGCCGTTCACCGTTCCCAACCCCGCCGGGCGCCCCGTCGCCGTCGTCGGAGCCGGCACCCTCGGGCGCCGCATCGCCCTGATGTTCGCCACCGGTGGCGGGGAGGTCCGGATCTACGACCCCTCGGCCGAGCAGCTCGCGGCCGCCCGCGGCTACGTCGAGGAGCACCTGCCCGCTGTCGCCGCCGAGGTCGGCGGGGGAGTACCCGGTACCGTCGCCGTCAGCGGTGACCTCGCCGAGGCGCTGCGCGGCGCCTGGCTGGTGATCGAGGCGGTGCCCGAGCGCCCGGAGCTCAAGGAGCGGGTCTTCGCCGACCTCGACCGTACCGCCGACCCGGACGCGATCCTCGGCAGCAACTCCTCGTCCTACCCGACCAGCCGCTTCGTCGACTGCGTGCGGGAGCCGGAGCGCCTGGTCAACGTCCACTTCTACATGCCGCCCACCCAGAACGCGGTGGACGTGATGTCCAGCGGCCGCACCGACCGGGCCGTCATCGACCTGCTGCTGGCCGAACTCCCGCGCCACGGACTGTTCCCGTTCGAGGCGCGCAAGGAGAGCACCGGCTTCATCTTCAACCGCATCTGGGCGGCCATCAAGCGCGAGTCCCTCGCGGTGGTCGCCGAGGGCGTCGCCACCGCCGAGGAGGTGGACGCCATGTGGTCCGTCAACACCGGCCTGCGCGGCGGCCCGTTCCGCGCGATGGACCAGGTCGGCCTGGACGTCGTCCTCGACATCGAGGAGCACTACGCCGCCGAGCGTCCCGGCCTTCCCGCCGGCCCGCGCGAACTGCTGGAGGAGTACGTCGGGGACGGCCGGCTCGGCGTCAAGGCCGGGCGCGGCTTCTACGACTACGGCACGGGAGGCGGCGCCGCGGCCGCCTGACACGGCGCCGGCCGGCCCGGGTGCCCGCCGACGGGCAGGTGACCGCCCGTCGCCGGGTGCGCGGGGAAAACCGGTGGCACCGGCCTCCGTCGGCCGTGAGAATGCACCGGTGATCCCCTCGCCGCTGTCCCCTGCCCAGGATCCCCGTGCCTGGTCCGTCGCCCCGGACTATCCGGGGATGCAGGACCTGGTCGCCGGTCTGGAGGTGCCCGCCGGAGCCGCGATGGGCGTCATGGGCGCGCTGGAGACCTCCAGGGAGCTCATCCGGCACTCCTACTACCGGTACGAGTTCGCCACCGTCGCCGTCACCCACGCGCTGTTCGCCCTGGAACAGGTCCTCGTCGAACGACTGGCCGTCGAGGAGCCGCTCCGGGAGCTGATCGGACGGGCCGCCGCCGAAGGGCTCCTCGGGCCCGGGCTCGTCACCGAGATCGAGGAAAGCCTGCGACTGCGCGACGAGCTCGCGCGGGGCACCGTGACGACCGGCGCCGTGCCCCCGGGGCGGGCCGTCCAGCTGGTGCGCCCGGTCTTCGACGCCGTGTCCGCGCTCCTCCGCCCGCCCGTGGCGACGGACGCGACCGGCGGGGCCACGGACGAGAAGTCGGACCGGGCGCGGCTCGACCGGCTGTGGGAGGAGCACCGGCGGGCGCCGTTCCCCAGGAGCTTCCTCGGGGTGGACATCGCGAGGGTGTGCCTGATCCTCCTGGAGGACGCCGTCGCCTCCGCCGTGCTCCGGGAACAGCGCGGCGGATTCGACCACCGCAGCATCTCCGACCTCTGGCACCGCATCGCCGACCTCGACAAGGTCGTGCCCCTGATCGACGAGCAGTACTGCCGCGAGTACTTCGCCAGGCTCCGGACGGTGGCCGGGCTGGTGGCCGCGTCCCAACTCCCGCCCGCGACCTGACCCGCGCCCCGAGGCCGCGGCCCGGCACAGCGACCCGCCCGTAGACTGGGCCGGGGCCGCCCGGCGGCACCGACGAGCGAAGAACGAGAGCCGAGGACCGCAGTCCGTGCCCAAGTCACCCACGAAGCGGCGCCCGCTGACCGTCGCCGCCCTGAACGACAGCGCCCTCGCGCTGTTCACCGAACACGGCTTCCACGCCACCTCGATCCGCGACATCGTCGCCCGAGCCGGGCTGACGCGAGGCGCGTTCTACTCCAACTATCCGGACAAGGAACAGCTGTTCCTCGCCCTCTACGACCAGCAGATCGACAAGCTGCTCGCCGACCTGCGGTCCGCCTTCGTCGGCACCGCGCCGGGCCGGGACCTCCCGTCCCGGCTGCTGCGCGAACTGGCCCAACGGCGGCAGGAGGACGAGGGCTGGTTCCTGCTCTCCATGGAGTTCACCCTGCACGCGGCCCGCCATCCGGAGGTCGCCCGCGGCCTCGCCGAGCACGAGGCCCGGCTGATCGACGGGCTGGTGGGGCTGATCGAGGAGGCCTCGGAGCCCACCTCGCGGGTCCGTCCGCGCGACCTCGCCCGGCTGCTGGTCATCCTGCACGAGGGCGCCACCGCGATGCGGCTGACCGAGGAGGCCCGCGGCGAGCTCGCCGAGTTCCCGGAGGAGCTCCTCCACCAGGTCGTGGACGGGCTGTTCCACGCCGGCGCCCGCTGAGCGGACCGCGCCCGGGACGCCGGAGTTCCGCTCGGCGGCCCGACTGCGTACGGTGATGCACGCATCATCCGCATCGGAAAGGGGCACGCGTGACGGCGGGGACGGAAGACGGCGCGGGGACGGTGCTGACCACCGAGGCGGTCCGGGCCGTCCTGGCCAAGGGCTTCGCCGACGGCCTGACCGAGATCCGCGCCGTGCTGGCCCCGGACAACACCCGGTCGGCGGCCGTCTTCCGGCGCCTGGGGATGACCGGCACCGGGCCGACCGACCGGTGGTACGGCCGACAGCTCGCGGAGTTCCGCATCGGCCCGGACCGGGCGGCGCAGGCATGACGGACATGGTGGGTGCGACGGACATGGCGGGTACGACGGACACGGTGGGTACGGCGGACATGGCGGGTACGAGGGACATGCTGGGGCCGGCCGATGTGACGCTCAACCTCTGGCGCCGGCCGCTCGACGAGGTGCCGGCCGAGGTGTGGGACCGCACCGGGCTGACCGTGCTCATCCTCGCCGACACCGGCATCAGTGAACTCCCGTCCGGCATCGGCCGGTTGATTGCTCTGCGGACCCTCGACCTCGGGCACAACCGGCTCACCGCGCTGCCCGCCGAGCTCTGCGACCTCACCGGCCTCCGGGACTTCCTCTACCTGCACGACAACGCGCTGACCGCCCTGCCCGAGGCGCTCGGACGGCTCACCGCGCTGCGCTACCTCAACGTCGGCGAGAACCGGCTCACCGAACTCCCCTCCACCATCGGCGACTTGGCCTCGCTGATCGAGCTGCGCGCGCAGCACAACCGGCTCACCGCTCTGCCGGAGGCGATCGGCGAACTCGGCGAGCTGCGCGAACTCTGGCTGCGCGGGAACGAGTTGACCGACCTGCCGGAGTCGGTCGGTCGGCTCGCCGGGCTGCGCGAGCTGGAGCTCCGGGAGAACGCCCTCACCGAACTGCCCGCCGCGCTCGCCGGGCTCCCGCGGCTGCGCCGCCTCGACCTGCGCGGCAACCGGATCACCGAACTCCCCGACTGGCTGACCGATCCGGGCGCGCTGCCCGCGCTGGAGAAGCTGGACCTGCGGTGGAACGACGTGCGCCCGCCGGGCCGGCTGCTGGAGGCGCTGGCCGCGCGCGGGTGCGTGACGCTCTTCTGAACCGCCGGGCTCCGGCCCGGGGGAAAAGATCACCGCCGACAGTGCGGAGCTGCTACCGTGGAACGCATGAAGCGCGCTGCACTCGCCACGACGACGCCGGAGAGAGTCCCGGCGCGCTGACTGCTGACCCAGTTCGAAGCCCCGGGGCGAGTGCCCCGGGGCTTCGCCGTTCCCGGACCCACTCGCCCGCCCACCCGAGTGGAGACCACCGCCATGAACGGCCACCCCCC
This sequence comes from Kitasatospora sp. NPDC127116, assembly GCF_042677365.1. Taxonomy (NCBI): domain Bacteria; kingdom Bacillati; phylum Actinomycetota; class Actinomycetes; order Kitasatosporales; family Streptomycetaceae; genus Kitasatospora; species Kitasatospora sp. NPDC127116. The sequence goes on along the minus strand of NZ_JBHXTL010000022.1, from coordinate 66,163 downwards.
GCAGGACCGCTCCCCGCAGGACCGCTCCTCGGGCAACCACGACCTGCACGACCACGACCTGCACGGCCGCCCGATGCGCGACCACCGCAAGCTCGGCCGCGAACTCGACCTGTTCGACACCGACCCGCTGATGGGCTCAGGCCTGCCGTACTGGCTCCCCGACGGCGCCGCGATCCGGCACTCCCTGGAGGAGTTCATCCGCGGCCGCGAGCGCCGGGCCGGCTACCGCCACGTCTACTCCCCAGTGCTCGGCAAACGCGAGCTGTACGAGATCTCCGGCCACTGGGCGCACTACCGCGAGGACATGTTCCCGCCCATGGAACTGGGCGCCGAGGAGATGGTGCTGCGCCCCAGCCTCTGTCCGCACCACGCGCTGATCTACCGCTCACGCTCCCACAGCTACCGGGAACTGCCGCTGCGCATGGCGGAGTTGGGCGGCATGTACCGCTCCGAGCTGTCCGGGGTGCTGGGCGGGCTGACCAGGGTCCGGGCGATCCAGCTGAACGACGCCCACATCTTCTGCACCCCGGAGCAGGCGGCCGACGAGGCCGTCGCCGCACTGGAGCTGATCCGCGAGGCGCACCGGGCACTGGGCGTCGTCCCGGTCCGCTACCGGCTCTCGCTGCCCGGCGCGGGCGGCAAGTACGTGGCGGACCCGGCGCTCTGGGAGCGCGCCGTCGCACTGCTCACCGAGGTGCTGGAGCGCTCCGGGGTGCCGTTCGAGGCGGCGGAGGGCGAGGCGGCGTTCTACGGGCCCAAGATCGACGTGCAGATCGCCGACGGCGCCGGCCGTGAGTTCACCCTCTCCACCGTGCAGATCGACTTCCACCAGCCGGAGCGGTTCAACCTGCACTACATCGGCGCGGACGGCGCCAAGCACCGCCCGGTGATGGTGCACCGCAGCGTGATCGGCAGCGTCGAGCGGGTGGTCGCCCACCTGATCGAGCTGTACGGCGGCGCGTTCCCGGCCTGGCTCGCGCCCGTCCAGGTGATGCTGTTGCCCGTCTCCGAGGCCGAACTGCCGCAGGCCGAACGGTTCCGGCAGCGCTGCCTGGACCTCGGCCTGCGCGCCGAGGTCGACGGGCCCGAGCACGGAACCCTGGGCGCCCGGATCCGCGAGGCCCGGCTGGTGCCGTACCAGGCGGTGATCGGGGCGAAGGAGGCCGTGGACGACAGGGTCGCGCTGCGACTGCGGGACGGCCGACGGCTGGAGCCGCTGCCGGCCGAGGAGGCGTGGGCGCGGATCGGCGCGCTGGTGGCGGCGTGCGACGCGGAACTGTGGGCGGAGTACGCCTCCCGGCGGCCGTAGGGCCCGGCCCCGGACGCCCGCCCGCGGGGCCTCGGTGGGGCCGTCCGTGGCATACGTACGACTAGTGCGGTGTGCGGTGTGTCGGTCGGGCCGAGGGCGGCGGCCGCCCGTCGAATGGGCCGGGCGGCCGAGTCCGCGGCCGCCGCTGTCCCCACCCGTACGGAGGTACTCCCGATGCGCGTCCCACACGGCTTCGCCGTTCCCGCTCTGGCCGGCTGTCTCGCCCTCGCCGGAGCGGTGGCCGCCACCCCGGCAGGCTCGGCCGAGCTCCGCCCGCTGCCCAGCCCCGCCGTCCAGTACTGTGCCGCGGTGCTCGGGCACGTCCCGGGCGCCGACGCCGCCTCGCAGGCTCTCGGGCGGGCCTGCTCCTCGGACTTCCGGGCCGATCAACTCGCGCAGGCCGGAGGAGGATTCGAGGCCTACGGGCCGGCGGGCCACCCGTCGCTGCCGATGGAGTAGGCCCGGTCGGGGCGGTCCGCCGACCGACCGCGCCGCACGAGGCGCAAGCCCCGTGCGGCGGGGCCGGTCAGTAGGACTGGAGCTCGATCACGTGGCCGTCCGGGTCGCGCAGATGGGCGCTGCGCAGGGTGGGGCCCCACTCCGGGCGGTCGGTCGGCGGGGTGACGGGAGTGCCGCCGTGGCGCAGGCAGAGGCCGAGTGCGCCGTCCACGTCGTCCACCCGGAGGACCAGCATCGCGGTGTCCTGCGAGGGTGCGGCGGGGTGGGCGGGGAGCTCGGCGGCGCCGAGGGCCGCGGCCATCGCGGATCGGTCGAAGAGGGCCAGGCAGGTGCGGTCGGCGAGGTCCCAGTTGGCGTACGGGCCCTCGGGTGCGCCCTTGGCCGGGGTGGCGCCGGTGAGCTCCGGGAGGACCGCGCGGTAGAAGGCGAAGCACTCGGCGAAGCGGGAGACGAGCAGGCGGGGGTACGGGGCGTCCACGGGCGAACTCCTGGCAAAGGGGGTGGAGAGAGAGCGGCGGTGCGGGGGCTGTGCGGGGTGGTGCGGGGGTGGTTCCGGCGGCTCCCGAGTTGATGGGTCGCAACCCACTATAGGGAGAGACCCTAGACTGCCGCCATGGCCTCCGAGAACCCGCACCCCGCCGCCGAACTCCCCCCGACCCTGCTGGACCTCAGCACCTACCTGCTCTCCCGGATCGGCAAGGCGGCGCGCGGCCGGCTCGCCGAGCGGCTGGCCGAACGCGGCCTGCGGCTCTGGGACATGGCGGTGCTGGCCGCACTCGCCGACTTCGGCCCGCAGGCCCAGCGGGACCTGGTGCGGCGGCTGGCCATCGACCCGAGCGACCTGGCCAAGGTCGCCGACCGGCTCGCCGCCGCCGGGTACGTCGAACGCGCCAGGGACCAGGCCGACCGGCGGAGGGTCTCGGTCTCGGTCACCGATGCCGGACGGGCGCTGCTCGCCGACCTGGAGGCGCAGGCGCGGGCGGTGCAGGACGCCGTGCTCGCGCCGCTGGACGCGGGGGAGCGGCAGGTGCTGCAGGAACTGCTGCTGCGGGTGCACCACGGGACGGGGGAGTGGTGCGGCGGCCTGTGACCGTGGGGCGGGCGTGGGGGCGGCCGCGTGGGGTCGGCCGCTTCGGGCCGGTCGCGTCGGGGCGTCCGCTTCAGGCCGTTCGCGTCAGGCCGAGGGTTGCCCCGGGCGGCGGGCGCCGGCGAACTCGCCCGCCCAGCGCGGCACGTCGAGCACGTTCTCGACCCGGGCGACCAGGGTGCCCGTCCGCTCGGCGTGGATCATCGCGCCCTCGCCGACGTGGATCCCGACGTGGTGCAGGGGGGCGTCGGGGCGGGAGAAGAACAGCAGGTCGCCCGGGGCGAGCGCGTCGCGTTCCACCGGGGCACCGAGGTTGAACTGCGCGACGGTGTAGTGCCCGAGCTCGACGGTGCCGTGGCTGGCCCGGTACCAGCAGTAGAGCGAGAGGCCGCTGCAGTCGAAGCCGACCGTCTTCTCGCCCATGCACACGCCGTTCAGCCAGCCGTTCTCCTCGTCGCAGAAACCGAGGCTCGCGCCCAGCCGGTCGCCTCCGCCCCAGGCGTACGGCACGCCGAGCTGGCTCGCGGCCACGTCGGCGACCCGGCGGCCCAGCGCGGCCGCGGGCAGCGACCGGGCCGTCCCGGGCGGGGCGTCGGACGCCGCCTGGGCGGCCGGGCCGAGCGCCGGGACGAGACCCGCCCCGAGCGCGAGGCCGAGCATGCGGCGCCGACGGACGCCGGAGGTCTGGTCACGGTCGGACGGTTGGGGCTCCATGGCGGTGCCTCCCGGTGCTGGAGGTGGCTGGGCGCCCGGGGCGTGGTGCCCGGGCGGGCACCCACCAGGATTCCGCTGCGGCGGGCCGGTCCGCCATCACCCGCAACGGTGAATCGCCGACGCAAGAGCCCCGAAACGGAGGGGGGTTCGCCGGTAAATGGTTTGACGGTCGTTCAGGAGACGCCAACGATGGGCGCGAACGTTCGGTCGGGACCGTCGGAGGACCACATGAGCAGAGCCGTCAAGCTGATCCGCTCCACGCGGCTGACCAGGGCAGTGGACTACGCCTACGCGGCGGAGGTCGACGCCCCGGCCCGCTCGCTCTGGCTGGCCGGGGCCTGCCCGCTGGACGAGGAGGGCCGGACGGTCGCCGTGGGCGACTTCGAGGGCCAGGCCCACCAGGTGATGCGGAACCTGATAGCCGTGCTGGAGGACAGCGGCGCGGCCCTCACCGACATCGCCCGGACGACCGTGTACGTGGCCTCCGGCGACCAGGCCGACCTGGTGAAGGTGTGGAACGTCTACCGCGCCTACATGGGGGAGCACGACGCCCCGAGCACCCTGCTCGGCGTCACGGTGCTCGGGTACGACGAACAGCTGGTGGAGGTGGAGGCCGTGGCCGTGCTGCCCTCCGGGCCCGACGCGTCCTGACCTGACCTGGCGCGACCCGGCCCGGCCGGGCCGGGCCCGTCGGCTCAGGCCGTCGGCCCCGCCCCCGGCCGGTCAACCGGTCATCAGCGCACGCTGAGCTTCACCGTGGCGCTCCGGCCGGTGTAGAACTTGTGGATCTGCTCGCGCGTCCCGGAGCCGCAGGCCTGCACCTCCTCCGGGTAGCTCTTGCTGTCGGCGGCGATCGTGACCGTCGCGCACATCCCGTCGGCCCGGGTGTCCTCCACCCACCCGTCGACGTACAGCGACTCGACTCCCTCGACCTTCTTGCACTTCAGGGTCCAGGTGGCCTCCGCACCGTCGATCTTGGGCGAGTCGCTGTGCGGGCAGGTCGCCGCGGTGGCCGGGGTCGCGGTCACCACCACCGTCCCGCCGACCAGCGCGAGGACGGCGAGGACGGCGCGGAGGGACAGGGCCAGTCGCATGATGGGTCTCCTGGTGTGGGGGGCGGGCGTCGACGGAGGTTCCGCCGCGGAGGGTTTCTGCCGCATGCGAAGCAGATCGATTCCGCGGGGCGGCGCAATGCGCTCGTGCGGGTGACGCCGGGTTCGACGTGCTGCGGTGTGCGCAGGGCCCGTCGGGGCGTCAATCCCGGTTGACGGCTGGCGGGCTCAGCGAGCCGTGGCTGCAAGGAAGTTGGCTGCTCCACCCCTACCCTTGGGCCATGAAGCAGCACATCCTCACGCTGGTCCTCGGGGGCCTTCTGCTGGGCATCGTCGCGTTCGGCGCCGGCTGGTACGCGGCGGACTCCCGGCAGACCGCGCCGGCGCCGACCTACATCACGGTCACGCCGGAGCCGGTCCCCACCGGCGCGGTCTCACCCCCGGCCTCGGCCGCCGGCCGGTAGCCAGTGGCCGGTGGTGCGGCCGGTGGCTACTGCCTGACCGCCCAGAACCGGTCGGCCATGTTGTCGTACGCGACCGACGCGGACAGCGACACCGCCGGCTCCTTCCAGAGCATCTGCCACTGGCCGTCGCCCGGGTCGTTGTCCACGATCACCTCCAGCCCGCGCGCCGTGTTCACCCAGCTGCTCGCCTGGTCGCGGAACCCGTAGTCGGTGAAGTACACGGCGGCGTCCTCGTGGAAGAGGTTGAACTGGAGCCGGCGGCCGCCCCAGTTCCGGTCGGCGTAGAAGCAGTAGTAGGACGGCTCGGTGGCCGGGGTGGGGCAGTTCTTCCAGTCCGGGCTCCGGACGGTGCGGTGGTGGTGGTCGCCGCTCCACGGCGGTGCCTGCGCCTGCCCGGGCAGCGGGAGCACCATCACCGCGCCGTCCGGGTAGGTGATCTCGTTGGCGGCGGTCTGCTTGCCGCCCTTGCCCGCGACGAGCTGGGCGTCCACCGACCGCTGGAGTGCGTCGCGGTCGCCGTCGCCGAGTGCGGTGATGATGGCTCTCCGGTCCCCGGCCGGGCTGTGCGCGGCGGCGGCCTGCGCCCCGAGGGGCGCGGCCAGGAGCACGAGGGCCCCGGCTGTGCGGACGAGGAGTCGGCGGAGTCGAGAGTGCGTCATATGCCAAACGTAGCCGTGCACATACCGCCGGTAACCTTGCTCTCTCGATCAGACGGCGCGTACGCGGCAACGGCGCGCCGGTGCGTACGCGCCCCCTGATCGGGCGAACCTACGACTCGCGGGCGTCCTCGCCGATCCGACCGGAGTCGCGGGCCCGGTCGGCGGGGCCCGGCACCAGGGGTGCGACGACGTGCTGGGCCGGGTGGGAGCCCTCGTCGTCGTTGTCGTCGTCCGAGTTCACCGAGGCGGTGACCGAGCCCGTCGCCGAGGAGGCCAGGCCGAGGATCAGGAAGAGGACGAGCAGGCCGCGCCCACCGCCGCCCAGGACCAGCGGGCGGGTGGCCGACGCCGGCCCGGCCGGCTCACTGCCCGGCTCGTCGCCGAACAGGCGCTTGGGGTAGGCGGACGAGACCATCACCAGGTAGGAGATGAAACGCATCCGGTAGCGCAGGATCGCGGTCGTCGCCTCGTACAGCGGCTGCGGCATCCGGCCGAGGACCAGCACCACCAGCCAGAGGACGAACGACACCGTCCACCAGCCCGCGTACGCCAGGCCCTGCACGATCGCGGCCGGGATGACGAGGACGATGCGGAACAGCACGGCGAGCCGGTTCAGCTCACCCGGCCGCAGCCCGACCTGCACCGGATAGTCGGGGACCTCGAACCGGAACGGCGGATAGCGGTCCACGGTGAGCATCATGTACGCGGTGACGCGGGTGTCGTACGGGATGAACACCGTGAGGTAGTCCGCCACGAAACCGGGCAGCCGGCCGAGCACCAGCGCACCGAACCAGCCGACGACGGTGACCAGGAACGCCACCACCGACAGCACCCACACCACCACGAACTGGGGGATCAGCAGCAGCGCGCGCAGCAGCACCGTCCAGCGGTTCTGCGGACCGGGCGCCGGCATGTCCAGCACCGGGAGCCACTCGCGGCTGACGGGGGCGGGGGGAGCCTGCCACATCCGGGCCTCCACGGTCTCGGGACGACGGGACCCGGCGGTCGGGCGCGGCCGGGTGCCCTCCGAAGATCGCAGCAACCCGCCCGTCCCGCGCGTCACGCTGCGCCGGACGGGCCAGTCGGCCGGTGCGGCCCGGCGTGGCGCGGCGTGGCGCGGCCCGAGGGGCAAGGTGGGGGCTGCCGCCCGCCGGTGGCGCCGTGCGCGTGGCGCGCGGTCAGGCGATCTTCGCGCAGAGCGGTTCGGCCGAGCCGTGCTCGAAGGTCAGCGTCCGGTAGCCGGTCGCGCTGATGTCGATGGTGTAGACGCCGTCGACGGTGTAGAGGTCGCGGGGCAGGTTGCCGGCGCCGGCGCCGGCGCCGACGCCGAGCAGGATCGGGCCGCGGGCGCGCGGCTACCCCACGCTCGCGGTCTGGGCCGGCCACCACGACCTCGCCGACGGACCGGTCGTCGAGGCCCTGCTCCGTCGGGCGGCGGAGCAGCCGACGGAGGCCGCCGGCGTGCTCGCCGACGCCCGCGCGTTCCGGTCGGCCCTCCACGCGTGCCTGACCGACCCGCAGGACGGCGCCGCCTTCGGGGCGGTGGCGACCGTGGTGCAGGAGGCCGGGCGGTCGGCGGTCCTCACCCGGGGCGAGGACGGCCTGGCGCACTGGCGACTGCCACCGTCGGCCGGCCTGCGACTGCCGCTGTACGCCGCCGCCCGCGCGGCCGGCGAACTGCTCGCCGACCCGCGCCGGTTCACCGTCCGCCGCTGCCCCAGCACCGGCTGCGGCTGGCTCTTCCTGGACGCGAGCGGCCGGCGTCGCTGGTGCAGCCTGGCGACCTGTGGGACCCGTCCGGCCTCCTGAGTCGCGCGGGCCGATCCGCGGTCCGGTCGGACTCTCCAACGCCTTGACGAACCCATGACACTGGCGGACCATCAAGCTGGCGCGCGCCGCACCTCCTCCACAGTTCCGCCCCCACGGACCCCACAGGAGGACAGTCATGCGACTGCCCCGCCGAGGGAAGCCCGCCGCAGCCACCGCCGTGCTGCTGGCCCTCGCCCTCGCCACCCCGCTCACCGCCCAGGCCGCCCCCGACCGCCCGCCGACGCCCGCGCCCGTCACCGGTTTCGGCATCGACACCGGTATCGACACCGGCATCGGCACCGGCCTCGGCAGCGACACCGCACGGCAGTATCGACTCGACGGTCCCCGCACCGTCGCCGAACGCACCGCCGTCGCCGCCACCGGCGTCTCCGTCGACGCCGTCCTGCCCGAAGCGGTGGTGGTCACCGCCACCCCCGCCGAAGCCGCCCGGCTGCGGGCGCTCGGCTGGTCGCCCGTCGCACTGCCCCGCCCCCGCTACGCCGCCGAACCCGGCGACGAAGGCCTGGCCGGCCCGGTGTACGACTTCCCGCAGGCCGACTCCGGCTACCACAACTATGCCGAGGCCACCGCCGACATCGACGCGGTGGTCGCCGCCCACCCGGACATCATGAGCAAGCGCGTCATCGGCACTTCCTACGAGGGCCGCCCGATCGTCGCGGTGAAGATCAGCGACAACGTCGGCACCGACGAGAACGAACCCGAGGTGCTGTTCACCGCCCACCAGCACGCCCGCGAACACCTCACCGTCGAGATGGCGCTCTACCTGCTGCACGAGTTCGGCGACAAGTACGCCACCGACAGCCGCATCGCCAACGCCGTCAACAGCCGCGAGATCTGGGTGATCCCCGACCTCAACCCGGACGGCGGCGAGTACGACATCGCCACCGGCCGCTACCGCAGCTGGCGCAAGGACCGCCAGCCCAACAGCGGCAGCAACAGCGTCGGCACCGACCTCAACCGAAACTGGAACTACAAGTGGGGCTGCTGCGGCGGCTCCTCCGGCTCCACCTCCAACGAGACGTACCGGGGCAGCGCACCGGAGTCCGCCAAGGAGACCAAGGTCGTCGCCGACTTCGTCCGCAGCCGGGTCGTCGACGGCAAGCAGCAGATCACCGCCGCCATCGACTTCCACACCTACAGCGAACTGGTCCTCTGGCCGTTCGGCTGGACCACCGCCGAAACCGCCACCGGCATGACCGCCGACGAGTACAACACCTTCGCCACCCTCGGCCGCGGCATGGCCGCCACCAACGGCTACACACCCGAACAGTCGAGCGACCTCTACATCACCGACGGGGCGATCGACGACTGGCTGTGGGGCGCCCACCGGATCTTCGCCTACACCTTCGAGATGTACCCCGGCGAGAGCGGCAGCGGCGGCGGCTTCTACCCGCCCGACGAGGTGATCGGCCGCGAGACCAGCCGCAACCGCGAAGCGGTCCTGCGCCTGGTCGAGACGGCCGACTGCGTCTACCGCGTGATCGGCAAACAGCAGCAGTACTGCGGCATCTCGGCCTGACCGGGCGTCATCGGTACGGGTCGCGCCACGCACGTCACGGCCCGGCGCCGGCTGCGGGATCATCCCGCAGCCGGCGTCCGTGGTCCGGGGCCGTACGGCGGCGAGTGGAACCGACGCCACCAGGTCCGCCCCGCAAATGCGACGAAGCCACGGCGATGCGGCCCCCGGACGGCGTTCCCCGGCTGACCCCCGCGTGCGCGGGGAGGATCGCCTGCCGCAGCGTCCCACCCAGCTCCAGCACGGCTGACCCCCGCGTGTGCGGGGAGAACCCTTTGTGAGCTGGGGCGATGTGGCGACCTTGCCGTTTCATTGCCGAGGCGTCAAAGTGCCGAGGACATCGAGCCATGAGTCAGGGGCCCCGTGAGGGGACATGGGCCCTCGGCCTACCCGCCCGCAGTCCGGTAGATTCTGCGGCCGGTTGATCGGCACACGAAGCGGCTTCGTGCCGCGGGTTCGACGCAGGGGGCTACGGGGTGCGGGACAGGGACGGGCGTGCGGGGGACCTGCTGGAGTGCTGGCGGGCGGTCGAGCTGTTCAGCCCGCCGCCGATTCCGGAGGTGCCGCGGAAGCGCCGGGCCGGCCGTCCCCGGGCGTCGGACGCGATCACCGTCGACGTGACGCCGGCGGCGGGCCGGCCGGCGCTGTTGCTGCCGTGGGCGCCGGAGCATCCGGAGACGGCGGCCCGGCGGGCGCCGCGGGGGATGGTGTGGCGGCACGAGGTGTACGGCGGGGTGTACGACCTGGAGCTGCTGCGGCAGGCGATGATCGCCGTTCTGCCGAAGGGGACCGACCCGGATCCGGGGGTACCGGACGAGGAGTTGGTGCTGTCGGGGAAGAGTGCGATGTTCGCCCTCGTCCTGGACGAGCACGGGCGGCCGGTCGAGGACACTTCGGTGGTTTCCGCGTGCGGTTGGGCGACGGGCCGGCTGTTCGACCCGGGGCCGTCGGCGGCCGGGTGGCTGGACGGCTTCGAGGAGTTGGGTGAGGCGTTCGAGGTCGCGGTGGGGCGGCTGACCGCCACGCCGATTCCGTACGCGCCGGGGCCCGGGCTCCTGGCGGACCTGCCCGTGGGGGAGGGGGACGAGGCCGTTCGCAGCTGGCAGCAGCTGATCGCGGAGATCCTGGGCGGCGCGGCGGTCTCGGCGGTCGGTGCGCTGTTCGGTGAGGTCGCCGGGGCCGCGGTGCAGGGGGCGACGGAGCCGCTGGTGCGGCGCGTCGCCGAGTGGGCGGCGACCCGTCGTCCGGACCAGCAGGGCGCGGGTGGGGGTTCCCCGTCCGCCGCGCCGCAGCCGCCCGCCGAGGAGACGGCGGACGCGGCGGAGACGGAGGCGGCGGAGGACACCGGCCCTCGCCCGGTCGCGCTCGCCGACCTCGTCGCCCTGACCGCCCAGATCGCCCATCTCTGCGGTGTCGAGGAGCACTTGGACCCGCGGGTGATCCGGGTCCGGAGCCGGCTGGTGCACCGCCCGCGCGACCCGAAGACCAAGCCCGCCGCCGCGCAGCCGTTCCTCAACAGTCTCCTGCCGCCCGACCTCGCCCGGGTCCGTGCCGCGCTCGGGGACGGGGGCCTGCGGGCGGCAGGCCTCGGCCCCGCCCTGGAGGCCTACCTGACCGGTCGCCGGGACATCCCGGTCGACGCCCGCACCGATCTGCGGGAGGACCGGCTCGCCGTCCTGGCCGGCGTCGACCCGGCTCTCGTCCCCGCCGGACGCTGGCCCGCCAAGTCGCGGTACCCGCTGGCGCTCAGCCAGCAGTTCGCGGTCAACCGCATGCTCGCGGACCGCGCCGGGGCAGGGGGCAGCGCCGCAGACGGGGGCAGCGCCGGGGCCGGCGCCGGAAGCACGGAGGCCGCCACCGCGAGCACCGACACCGGTGGCCTGTTCTCCGTCAACGGCCCGCCCGGCACCGGCAAGACCACCATGCTCCGCGACCTGGTCGCCGCCCTCGTGGTCGAACGCGCCGCCGTGATGGCCGGTTACCGGAGGCCCGAGGAGGCGTTCGTCGGCCGTGCCTGGCGGGGCAAGGACCGTCATGGTGTCCACCCGCGTTTCGTCTCCGCCCTCGACCCGCGGCTCGCCGGCCGCGAGATCGTGGTCACCTCCTCCAACAACGGCGCGGTGGAGAACATCACCGCCGAACTGCCCGGCGCCGACGCCCTCGACGCGCACTGGCACGACGGCCCCGACCACTTCTCCGACCTCGCCTCCGCCCTGCTCGGCGGCGCGCCCGCCTGGGGGCTGGTCGCCGCCGTCCTCGGCAACAAGACCAATCGGACGAGGTTCACCGAGCGTTTCTGGTGGGGCCGCCTGCCGGAGGACGAGTCCGCCGCCCGCGCCGACGCCGGGCTCCCGCCGCTGCGCGGCATGAACGCCGTCCTCGGCGACTGGGTGCCGCCCAGTGTGCCCAGGCCCGCCCGGACCCCGCGTGACCGTCGCCCGGCGGCGGTCACGGCCCCGGCGGTCACGGCCCCGGCCATCACCGCCCCAACTCCCCATCCCACTGCAGAAGTCCAGGCCCCCGCCCAGCCCGTCCCCGCCCAGCCCGTCCCCTCGTGGCCCGAGGCCGTCGCCGCGTTCCAGGCCGCCCAGGCCGAGGTCGAGCGCCTGCGCGCCGAACGCGTCGGCCTCGCCGCCGTCCTCGCGGACTCCCGGGCGGACCGGGTCCACCCCCGCCTCGACGCCCTGCGCGCCGCCGTCGACCGCGCCGACGACCGCGCGGCGGCCGCCGAGGCCCGCCACGCCGCCGCGGCGACAGCCGTCGGGACGGCCCGCACCGCCACCCACGCCGCCGAAGCCGCGCACCGGGCCGCGGCCGAGCGCGTCCCGCGGGCCCGCGAGGCCCTCGCCGACGCCCGGGCCACCCTGGCCGCCGCCCGCGAACGCGCCGACCAGCACCGCCGGCAGGTCGGCGTCCTGACGGCACTCCACGACGAGCCCCCCGCCGCGCAGCCGGGTCTGCGCGGCGGACTGCGCCGCCTGTTGCAGAGCGGTGCCGAACGCCAGGCCGCCGAGGAGCACCGCGAACGCAGCCGGAGCGACCTCCTCGCCCAGCTCGTCCAGCAGCGCACCGCGCTGGAGGACGCCCATGACCACGTCGCCCGCTGCACCCGTGCGGAAGGCCTCGCGGCCGACCTGACCGCCCGCACCACCGCCGCCGTCACCGAGGCCGAGACCGGCGCCGTCCGCGCCCGCGTCCACCAGGACGCCGCCCGGGCCGCGGAGTCGGCGGCCCGGGCGGAGGTCGAGCAGACCCGGTACGAGGCCCGGTCCGCCCGGCGTGACCTGGAGGCCGCCGGCGCCGAACTCGACGCCGCCCACCGGGCCCTGCGCGCGGCCGCCGCCGCTCTCCCCTCGCTGCCCCTCGACTGGCCGCAACTCGGCGACCACGCGCAGGAACTCGGCGCCCCGTGGGCCGACGAGGCCTGGAGCACCGCCCGCAGCGACCTGTTCCTGCGCGCCCTCGACCTGCACCGCGCCCTGGTCGCCAACACGGCCAAGCGGATCCGCGGCAACCTCCAGGTCCTGGTGGAACTCATGGCGGGCGGTGGCGGACCCGTCCCCGACGAGCAGGTCCTGCAGGCCTGGCAGACCCTCTTCCTCCTCGTCCCGGTCGTCTCCACCACCTTCTCCTCGATCGGCAGCATGTTCGCCCGCCTCGGCCGCGGCTCCATCGGCTGGATCCTCGTCGACGAGGCCGGCCAGGCCACCCCGCAGGCCGCCGTCGGCGCCCTCTGGCGCGCCCGCCGCGCCGTCCTCGTCGGCGACCCGCTCCAGCTGGAACCCGTTGTCACCATGCCGACCGCCCTGCAGCGCAGGCTCCTGCTGGCCTACGGCGTCGACGAGGAATGGCTGCCCTCCGCGACCTCCGCGCAGGCCGTCGCCGACCGGGTCAACCGCTACGGCACCTACCTGCCCGCCCCTACCGGCGCGGAGGACGAAACGGTCTGGGTGGGCTCACCGCTGCGCGTCCACCGCCGCTGCGAGGAGCCCATGTTCACCGTCAGCAACGAGGTCGCGTACGGCGGCCTCATGGTCCACGGCACCCACCCCCAGCCCTTCCCCGACCCCGACCACGACGGCCTCCTCCCCAGCCGCTGGCTCGACACCCCGGACCCCGACCGCCCGGCCGACGCCCCTTGGGGCGACCGCGACCGCCGCGCCCTCGCCTTCCTCCTGGGACGGCTCGACCGCCACGGCGTCACCGTCGAACGCCTGCGGATCATCGCGCCCTTCCGCGCCCTCGTCGCCGAAGCCCGCGAGACCTGCCGCGGGCTCCCCGGATGGACCGCCGAACTCCTCGACGAGCGCTGCGCCACCGTCCACAAGGCCCAGGGCAAGGAGGCCGACGTCGTCATCCTGCTGCTCGGCGCGGGCCGCCCCGGCGCCCGCGCCTGGGCCGCCGGCTCCCCGCACCTCCTGAACGTCGCGGCCAGCCGCGCCAAGCGCCGCCTGTACGTGGTCGGCGACCGCGCGCTGTGGGCCCCGCTGCTCCACTTCGACGTCCTGGCCGGCGAACTCCCCGCCTACGACCACGTCCGCGACCGCGACACCTGGCCCCTGGACGACCCCGCCGACAGCGGAGTCGACGGCTGAGCCCGCAGGCACCGGGCGTTCCGAGGACGTTGCACGATCGAGAGCTCCAGTACTGTGAGCGACGGTCCGATGATGGGAGCGTGGAGAGTGCTTACCGCCAAGACGGTCGTCGCGGAGTGCGACCGGATTCAGTGGAGGCTGGATCCGCTCGTGGGTGTCGGCCCGCTGCGGTTCGGCATGATGTACGAGGACGTGGTGGAGGCACTCGATGGCTTTCTTGAGCCTTCCGCGGAGAGCACACGCCACTACGGCCACGTGCTGAGCGACGACTTCTACCTCCCGCACTCCTCGAACAATTCGGCCCTCACGGTCTACTACGACGCCGAACGCCTGGTCTGCGTGGTCGTCAACGCGTTGCGCGGTCCGCAGGTCACGCTGGACGAGATGTCGTTGGTCGGCCGCTTGCCGTCCGAGCTCGAAGCAGACTTCGTCAAGTACACGGCCACCCATGGGTACGACCTGCGATGCGGCCAGTACGGGGATCCCGGTTCGGAGGAGTTGGGAGTCGTCCTTCGCGCCCAGCGCGCCGGGGATGTCGTACTGAGCCGGCCGGTGCTCGTCGCCCCCTCCTGGGCGGAGCGCTGCGGTGACGTCTCGGAGGGCCGCATCCCCGAGGCGGAATGGCGCGATCGGCACTGGTAGCCAAGCGAGATCAGACGGCCTGGCAGGCGACACTCCTGCCAGGCCGTCTGATTCGCATGACCCCCGGTCGAGATCACATGTCTGAGGACACGGTTGGTGGAGCGGTGGCGCTGTGGCCGAGGAGCGGGCGGCTGAGCCTGCGGCGACCGGGTGTCCTGAGGGTGTTGCGCGAGAAGTCGGCCGGTTCGACTTCTCACGTTTCGTCACTGGCGTTCAGGGTGCGGCCGGGACCGTGGCAGCTGAGCGCCGGGACCCGCCGGACGGTCTCCGGCTGTCAGAACACCGGGGGGTGGCCCAGCCGGGTCATCCGCCACACCGTGGCCCAGCGCATCGGGAGTCGGGGCGGGGACGGGGTGCGCACGCCCTCCAGGAAGCCGGACCACCAGGCGCGCAGCCCGGCCGCGGGTGGTCGGCGGGTGAGGGTGTGCAGTGACCAGGAGGCCGGGTAGGGCGGCAGCAGGGCGGCGGGCAGCCGGCGCTCGGCCGGCCGCACCCGGTTGCGGGCGGTCGGCCGGTTGTGGGCGGCCGGCCGGGCCGGGTCGGTGCGCGGGTGCTGGAGCAGCAGGTCGGCCCGGTAGCGGATCGACCAGCCCGCGTCGAGGACGCGCCAGGCGAAGTCCGTCTCCTCGTGGGCGTAGAAGAACCGCGCCGGGAAACCGCCGACCCGGTCGATGGCGCTCATCCGGATCGCGTGGCCGCCGCCCAGGAAGGTGGTGACCTCGCCGGACCGCAGCACGCCGGAGCGGCCCGGGCGGAGGGCGTGGCGGCGCCGGGTGTGCCCCGTCGCGCCCGCGACCCGGAAGCCGACCACGCCGAGGCGCTGTTCCCGCTCGAAGGCCTCCCGGACCAGCCGGAAGGTGTCGGTGCGCGGCAGCAGGCCGTCGTCGTCCAGGTTCACCACCACGTCCACGCCGCCGAGTTCGCGCAGTCGCCGGACACCGAGGTTGCGGCCGCCGGGGATGCCGAGGTTCTTCGGCGGTTCCACCGCGTCCGCCCAGGGCGGGAGCGGCGGCAGCCGGGCGCCCTGCCCGATCACCACGACCCGGGCGGCCTCGCCCTCCTGGGCGGCCACCGAGTCGAGGAGCGCGCCCAGTTCCCGGGGCCGGTCGCCCATCGTCAGCACCACCACGCCCAGGCCGAGGCCCATGTGCACCCGCTTCCGTCGAGGATTCCCGCAGACCCGGTGCAACGACCGGCCCGTCTCGGAGGTCACGTCTGTACGGATGTACGGAGACGAGCGCCGGGAAGAAACCGTTCGTTCGGTTTCCAGGGGGAGGTGGCGGGGCATCGGACGTCGAACCCTCGGGGCGGTCGAGGTCTCTGGCCGCCAACGGGACGGTGGTGTCTGACGGGTCGTGGAGAGAGGGAGTGGTTGGCGGGATTCATCGACATCGTCTTGTCGGTCGTGGGTGAGGCGAAGCTAAGATACGGGGTGTTTGGTTTTGTTTTCCGGGAGCTCAGGGCGGGGTGGTTTCGGTGGTACGGCAGGAACGGGCGCTCCGGACACGTCGGCTGATCCTGGAGGCGGCTGCCTCGGTCTTCGACGAGTTCGGGTACGAGGGTGCGACCATCGGCGAGGTGGTCTCCCGGGCCGGTGTGACGCGCGGTGCGGTGTATTTCCATTTCGCCTCGAAGCGGGATCTGGCGCAGGGCGTGGTGGAGGAGCAGTTCGTTCAGGACGGAGTTCCGGAACGGAGCTGCAAGCTCCAGGAGTTCGTGGACACCGGGATGGTGGTGGCGTACCTGATGCCGCGTGACCCGCTGCTCAGCGCGGGTGCCCGGCTGTCGCTCGGGCAGGACCTCTTCGACGACCTCGGCGGCGGCGCCATCCCCGGCTGGATCAACCGGTTCGAGGCTCTCCTGGCCGCGGCCGGCGAGCGCGGCGAGCTGCTTCCGCACGTCGTTCCGGCGGACACCGCCTGGCTGCTCGTGGCCGCGTGGACCGGGGTGCAGATCCAGTCCCAGAAGCTCTGCGGCCGGGCGGACCTGGAGCTGCGGGTGTCCGCGCTGTACCAGCACCTGATGCCGAGCATCGCCGTTCCGGGCGTGCTCGGTTCGCTGCGGATGGGGCCGAACCGCGGGGCCGAGGTGGTGGCCGAGGCCGCGGCGGCCCGTGCGGCCGCGGAGGGCGGAGGCCCGGACGGTGTGCCGGACGGCGGTGCGGCGGGTTCGGCGCGGGTCGAGGCGCAGACGGAGGTCGGCGTGGGCTGACGGCGGCTCATCGGAGCTCCTGCCTGCGGGGATCCGGGCGGGGCAAGGCGGAACCGGCGGCGACGGGACCATGGGGGTCCGGCGCCGCCTTTGGTTTGCCCGGGCCCGGACTTGGGCCCGCGGGCGAGCCTGGAGCCGGGCCCGCAGCCGGACGGACCGGGTCGCGCAGCGTCGCGGAAGCCGTGCCAGCGGTGACGGGGCGGAGCGGCGCCAGCAAAACAAACAGCACGTTCGGTTTTGTATTGACAAACCGCGCGTCCTGTTTTTGACTTGGTGACAGCTGACCCAGGGTGTCGACCCGGGTGCCGGCCGTGGCGAAGGGGGCTGCGGCGTTCCGTGTGATTGGGGTGGTCATCGTGGAAATTCGGGTGCTCGGGACGCTGGACGTCCGGGTGTGCGGGGTGTCGGTGGTGCCGTCGGCGCCGAAGCCGCGGCAAGTGTTGGGCCTGCTGGCGCTGCGGGCGGACCAGGTGGTGCCGGCCGGGGTGCTGGCCGACGAGCTGTGGTCCGGCCGTCCGCCGCGCAGTGCGCGCACCACCGTGCAGACGTACGTGCTCCAACTGCGCGACCTCATCGACCGGGCGCTCGCCGCGGCCGGTGCGGCGAGGGGGGTGGCCTGCGCCAAGGACGTCCTGGTGACCTCGCCGGGCGGCTACATGCTGAACAGCGGCGCAGGGCTGACGGACCTGCGGGAGTTCGAGCGGCTGGCCGGAACGGGCTACCGGGCGATGGACGGCGAGGACTACCCGGCGGCGGCCCGGCTGCTCGGCGAGGCCCTCGGGCTGTGGCGCGGATCGGCCTTCGCCGATGTCCCCGTCGGCGGCCAACTCGCCGTCGAGGCGCGGCGGTTGGAGGAGACCAGGCTCTGCGCGCTGGACCAGCGGATCGAGGCCGACCTGCGGCTCGGCCGGCACCGGGTGCTGCTGGCCGAACTCACCGTGCTCGTGGACCGCTACCGCACCCACGAGAGCCTGCACGGCCAGTACATGATCGCGCTGCACCGCTCCGGCCGCCGGGGCGAGGCGCTGGAGGCGTACCAGCGCCTGCGGAACACCCTGGTAAGGGAGTTGGGCATGGAGCCCTCGGTCGGACTGCGGCGGCTCCAGCGCTCCATCCTGCTCGCCGGCCCCGAACGCGCGGCGGATCGTGCGGCGGAGCGCGAGCCCGCCGGTGCGGGCGTGGCCGCCGGACCGGGGGCGGCGGCCCGGTTCAGCCGGGTCGGGTGAACCCGACGGCCGTCCGCAGCCGGTGCCGCATCGGTGGAACCGGCCGCGGACGGCCGTCGGAGGCCGCGGCGCCCGTCCTGGGGCGGTCGCGGTCCGGTCGGAACCTGCTTGTCGTTGTGAGGGGTTGTGGGACGGGTGGTCCAGGAGAGGTCGGAACGGACGCGCGGGCGGCTGGTGGAGGCGGGGGCGGTGCTGTTCGACCGCCGCGGCTACGCCGGTGCCACCCTCGGCGAGATCGCCGCGGCCGCCGGGGTGACGAAGGGGGCGCTGTACTTCCACTTCGCCTCCAAGGAGGAGCTGGCCAGAGCGGTGTTCGGACAGGCCGAGCGCTCGCTGCGGTCGGCGTGCGCGGAGCTGCGTGCGGCTTCCTCCCCGCTCCAGGGATTGATCGACGCGGGGTACTGGCTGGTCGACGCCCTCGGGGTGGACCCGGTGATCCGGGCGGCCTTCCGCCTCGGCCGCGAGGACGCCGGCTGGCAGAGCGCGCCCACCACGGCCGCGCCCGCCACGGCTGCGCTCACGACGGCCGGGCCCGCCACGGCAGGGCTCACCCCGGCGGGGCCCGCCCCGGCCGATTCCAGGCAGCCGGCCTTCGCCGACATCCGCGGCTTCCACAGCGTCTGGGCCGGGGTGGTGCGTGACCTGCTGGCCGGTGCCCGCCGCGCGGGCGAGCTGCGCGACCGCTCGGGCGGCCTCGGCCCGGAGACCCTGGTGGTGACCGCCGCCTGCGGTCTGGAGGTGGTGTTCGCGGACGGTTGCCCCGCCGAGGAGCGTGCCCGCAGGGTCGGCGCCCTCTGGGACTGGCTGCTGCCCTGTCTGGTGCGTCCGGGCACGGCCGGCGGCTACCGCACCAGGCCGTCGGCCCCGCGGCCCGCCTGAGACCGGCCCGCCTGAGACCGGCCCGCCTGAGATCGGCCCGCCTGAGATCGGGCCGTCCGAGGGGCCGTTCGAGACCGGCCCGTCCGAGAGGACGTTCCGAGTCGTCTCGCCCGATCGGACTGTCGGTCAGGGCCGGAAGAGCTGGTGGGTCGGGGCGTCCGGGTGGGGCCGCATCAGGAGCAGGTCCTCGCCCCAGGCGTCCAGCACCGCCGCGTGGCCGGCGGCCCGGGCCGCCGCCTCGACCCGGGCGAAGAGCCGCTGCTGCGGCGCCACTTCGCCGGTTGCGGTGATCCGGGCGACGGTGTCCAGCAGTGCGGCGCTGTCCCAGCCGGGCAGCGGGAAGCGGTCCAGCTCCCAGGCCAGGTACTTGTTGTAGGGGCGCGGTCGGCGGTCCAGGGCGAAGAGCAGGTCGAGCAGGAACCCGACACCGGCGGCCGCGTCGAGGTGGCCGGCGAGCGGGTTGCCGTCGCGGTGGTTCTTGACCGAGCGGTAGAGCGAGTTGGCGTAGGCGTCCAGCAGGGCGGCGCCGGACCGGAAGGCCTCCTCGGCGCCGAGCCGCCCCATCGCGGCGACGATCCGCACGATCTCCCCGTCGCGGCGGTCGACCAGCACCCGGGAACGGGCGATGGCGTACCGCTCCCAGTCGGCGGGCCGGCGGAACCGTTCGAGGGTGGTGACGACCAGGTCGAGCCGCGCGGAGCGGTAGCCGTCGAGCGCGGCCAGCTCGCTCGCCGCGTCGTCGGCGAGGATGACGTAGAGGTCGTGGTCGGAGTGACGGGTGGTCATGCCGTCGTGGGCCCGGGAGCCCTTGAGGACGAGCCCGACGACGGCCGGGTCGGCCGTCGCATCGGCGACGAACGCCGCGAAGTCCGGCGTCACGCCAGGTCCTTGCGCATCAGCGTGCACATCGTCCCGTACCGCTGGAGCGAGCCGTCCTCGGCCTCCACGTCCCAGGAGTCGAGCTTTCGGCCGTGGGCCCGGTAGCCCCGGCGTTCGTAGAGGGCGCGGGCGCGCGGGTTGCTCTCCTCGACGCCGAGTTCGGCGCGGGTCAGGCCCCGGGCGCCGATCCGCTGCTCGGCGGAGCGGATCAGCAGTGTGCCGATCCCGCAGGACCGCAGGGCCGGGTGGACGCCGAGCTGCCAGAGCGTGCCGGCACCGGGCTCGACGGTGTAGTCGATGCCGCCGACCGCCACCGGGAGCCCGACCGGTGTGCACACCGCCAGGTAGTCGATCTCGCCCGCCTCGGCGCGGCGGATCTGGTGGACGAGCTCGCGCACGTGCTTGGGGGAGCCGGCCCAGCCGCAGGACGGCAGGTCCGCGTCGGTGAGGCCGCGCACCGTCAGGTGCAGCCTGATCCCGGTCATCGCCGCGTCCCTTCGACTCCCTCAGTGGCCGTCTCCCATTTCAGCAAGCCGGTCCCCGTGCCGTCCAAGGGGTTTCGGAGCGGCCGCGGCGCCGGCCGGAAGGGTTCGGGGACCGGCCGGCCGGGCAGTGGCCCGCCCGGACAGCGGGCCGCCCCCGGTACCCGAAGGCACCGGGGGCGGCCCGACCGCCGTCGTACGGCGGATCGCAGGCGTCCGTCACACCGCTGAGCGGTGGGGGGCCGTGCGGTGGCGGGCCCGGAGGAACAGCAGGCCGCCGAGGCTCAGCAGCCCGGCTCCGCCCAGGCCCGCGCTCATGACGGAGGCCGCTGGAGCGCCGGTGTCGGGCAGCCCGCCGGATCCGCCGTCACTCTGCGGCGGCGCCGGGTGGTGGCCCGGGCGGCTCGGGCAGCCGTGGCTCCCGCCGCCCTTGTGCTCGTGGCCCTTCGGCGGGCAGGGGGCGACGGCGATGCAGAGCTCGGCCGGCGGGCTCTGCACGGTCCCTCCCTCCGGGTCGCGGCCGGTGGCGTGGGCGGTGTTGGTGATGCTGCCCGCCCGTGCGTCCTCCTCGGTCACGGTGTAGGTGCCGTGGCACAGGGTGCTCTCCCACGGGGCGAGGGTGGTCTGCTCGCAGATCACCCCCTGGACGCGGTCGTCGCTGACGGTGACGTCGGTGAGCGTGGTCGACCCGGTGTTGGTCACCGCGTACAGGTAGGTGATGGTGTCACCCGGGTGTACGGTCCCGTCGGCGTCGGAGTGCTTGGTGATGGACAGTGAGGACTCTCCGGCGGTGACCACCTGGACGGTGGCCCGGGCCGGTGGGCTCTGGACGTTCTGTCCCTGCGGGTCGGTGCCGTTGGCGTGGGCGGTGTTGGTGACGTGCCCGGCCTGGGCGTCGGCCGCCGTCACGGTGTAGCTGCCGTGGCAGGTGGTGCTCTCGCCGGCGTCCAGGCCGGTCCGGTCGCAGGTCACCGCCTGGACGTGGTCGTCGCTGACGGTCAGGTTGTTCAGCGTGGTGTTCCCGGTGTTGGTGACCGTGTAGGTGTACGGCACGGTGTCGCCGACGTGGAACGGTCCGGCGCTGTCGGCCTGCTTCCGCAGGTCGAGCCTGGCGACGCCGACGACCTGCAGCGTGACCTGGGCGATGGGACTCACCACCGTCTGCCCCTGCGGGCCGGTGGCCTCCGCCTGGGCGGTGTTGGTGACGTGGCCGAGTTGCAGGTCGGCCTCGGTCACGGTGTAGGTGCCGTGGCAGGGGGTGCTCGCTCCGGCGTTCAGGGTCGTCCGGTCGCAGGTCACCTGCGGGGCGTGGTCGTCGACGACGACGAGGTTGTTCAGCGTGGTCGTCCCGGTGTTGGTGACCGTGTAGGTGTAGTGCACGGTGTCCCCGACGTGGACGGGGCCGGCGGTGTCCGCCTGCTTGGTCAGACCGATCGAGGACGGGCCGACCACCGTGACGGTGGCATCGGCCTCCGGTGAGGTGACCGGCTGGCTGTTCGACGTCCCGGTGGCGTGGGCGTGGTTGGTGACCTGCCCGGCCTGCGCGTCGGTGGCCGTCACGACGTAGCTGCCGTGGCACTGGGTGCTGTCCCCGGGGCTGCCGGCCGGAGCCAGGGTGGTGGAGTCGCAGGTGATCCCCGTGACCTTGTCGTCCGTCAGCGCGAGGTTGGTCACCTGGCTCCCGCCGGTGTTGGTGACCACGTAGGTGTACGGGACGGTGTCGCCGACGTGGAAGGGCTCGGCGGCGTCGACGTGCTTGACGAGGGTGATCCCCGGTGGCGCGACCACCGGCACGTTCTCCGAGGCCGGTGGCGAGGTGACCGGTCCCCCGTCGGTGGTCCCGGTGGCCTGGGCCGTGTTGGCGACGTGGCCCTGGGCGGCGTCGGCGGCGGTGACCAGGTACGTCGCCGTACAGGTCACGGTGTCACGGGGGGCCAGGGTGCTCACCGGGCAGTTGACCGGTCCGACCTTCGGGTCGTTGACGGCGAGGTTGGTGATCGGCACGTTCCCGGAGTTGGTGACCACGAAGTCGTACGGGATGGGGGTGCCCACCGTGATCAGCCCGGGCAGCGGCTCGTGCGCCTGCTTGACCAGGTTCAGTTCGGGCAGCGGCTGGTCGGTGTTGATCACGACGTTGCGGATCAGGTGCACGTCGGTGAACAGGCCGGTGGACCCGGCGAAGCCGAACTTGTAGGTCGAGGGCACCGGCTGGGGTGCGGGGGTCTGCAGCACCTGGTGCGAGCCGGTGCCGTCGTTGAAGTCGACGGAGACCGTGAGCACCGGGGAGGGCGCCGGGGTCAGGTGCACGTTGACCCGGCGGCGCGAGGGCTCCAGCAGGGTCTGCGCCTGGTCCGGGGTGACTCCGGGCGGCAGGGCGGTGAGCGGGCCCTGGAGCGTACCGGGCAGGGTGGAGGGCCAGGGGCCGTTGGTGGTGAAGTTGCTGGTCGTCGCGGTCAGGAAGCAGTAGCCGGTGGTGCCGTCGCCGGGGCCGCGGACGGTGACCATGTTGGCGCCGGGCGCGGGGATGCGGAAGCTCGTACCGGCGGGGGAGCGCTGGGCGCAGCCGTTGCCGCGCTGCTCCCAGTCGCCGAAGTAGTTGCCGAGCACGTCGAGACCGACGCCCAGGTAGCCGCGGTCGACGCCGGGAAGGAAGGTGAGGTTCGGGTTGTCGTCGGGCAGCTTCTGCGCGTAGCCGAGGCTGCCGCCGAAGGCGCCCGGGTGGGTGAGCGAGACGTCCCCGTTCACGAGGAAGAAGGAGATGCCGTCGGCCGGGGTGTTCGGCGTGGTGCTGCCGTACTGCCACTGGTCGAAGGTCACGTCCAGGCCGTTGCCGGCCGGCAGGGCCTGGTCGAAGAGCACCGCGCCGCTCTGGTCGTTGCCGGCGTCGGTGATCCGCAGGTAGCCGAGCGGTGCGGAGTTCAGCGGCGGCACCGGGCCGGTCTCGGCGGTGGGGCAGCCGCCGAGCGGGTGGTCGCCCGGCCCGGGCGTCGCGGGGGCCGCGCCGGTGAGGCAGGCGGAGCCGACGGCGATGAAGCGCGAGTCGGCGGTGGCGCCGGTGAAGGTCTCCTGGAGCAGGGGCGTGCCGACGGCCCGGACCCGCTCCGGCAGCGGCGCGGCACGGTGGTGGGCGGGGGCGACGGCCTGGGCGAGCGGGGCGGTGAGGCCGGCGCCGAGCAGACCGAGGGTGGCCGCGGCGCTGATGAGGCGGGCCGTTCGGGCGCGAAGCCGTGACGGTCCGCAGGATTGTCTCGTCATGGCGTTACTATGCGCGGTCGCTACGGTCCGTTATCGCCGAGTACTGTCAGTGGACCTATCGAATCGCTCGGACGAGCGAGGGGTCATGGGAGTGTCGGCGACGGGTGGACTGTCGAGGGGATTGCCGGAGGTGTGGAAGGGGCCTTCGGAATCATTCCGATCATCCTTGCCCGGCGGTGCGGTAGGGTGGCCGACGCCGAGTATGACCGTGACTCAGGGAGGTGAGACCCATTACCGGAATGTCCGAGCGGGTGCTCCCGGAGCGCGGCCGCGTCGGCGCCCCGCGCGCATAGCGCGGCCGGCGCGCCGACGCAGTGTCGGCCCTCGCGGGAGCCCTGACGGAGTCGTCAGTCCTCCCGTCCTCCCCCAAAGGGGTTCTCTTGCCGGTTTTCTCCTCCGCCTCCCTCCGTTCCTCCGTGGTCTCCCGGCTGCGCGCCGCCGGTTGCGTGTTCGCCGAGGACGAGGCGCGGATCCTGCTCTCCGCCGCCGCCTCGCCCGCCGACCTGGCCGCCATGGTCCGCTCCCGCGCCGACGGGCGGCCGCTCGAACACGTCGTCGGCTGGGCCGAGTTCGCCGGGCTGCGGATCGCCGTCGACCCGGGCGTCTTCGTCCCGCGCCGCCGCAGCGAGTTCCTGGTCTCCGCCGCCACCGCGTTGACCGCCCCGGGCACGGTGGTGCTCGACCTGTGCTGCGGCAGCGGCGCGCTGGGCGCCGCGGTGGCGGCCGCCACCGCGCACCCGGTCGAGCTGTACGCGGCCGACATCGATCCGGGCGCGGTCCGCTGCGCCCGCCGCAACCTGGCCGGCGCCGCGGCGGGGGTCTTCGAGGGCGACCTGTTCGCCGCCGTGCCCTCGGAACTGGCCGGCCGGGTGGACGTGCTGATCGCCAACGTCCCCTACGTCCCGACCGGCGACCTCGGCCTGCTGCCGCCCGAGGCGCGGCTGCACGAGGCCCGGCCCGCGCTGGACGGCGGGGCGGACGGACTGGACGTGCTGCGGCGGGTGGTCGCCGAGGCGCCGCGGTGGCTGGCGCCCGGCGGGTCGCTGCTGTTCGAGACCAGCGAGCGGCAGGCGCCGACGGCCCTCGCGGTGACCCGGACGGCCGGGCTGGCGGCGGCGGAGAGCCGGGAGGAGGACCTGGACGCCACGGTGGTCACCGCGACACTGCGCTGAACCGCCCGGCTGCCGAGGGGAGTTCTCCCGCGGCCCTGAGCCGGGGCCCGGCCCGGCCGCCGTTCCCCCGTGACGGCGGCCGGGCCGGAGCCGGTCAGATGCGGGTGCCGTACACGTGGTCGACCGGGATGGTGAGGAGCACCCGGCGGTCGGAGACCATCGCCTGGCGGTACTCCGCCCAGTCCGGGTGCTCCCCGGCGGCGCGGCGGTAGTAGTCCACCAGCGCCTCGACCTCCGGCCCCTCGGGGTCGGTGCCCGGCCCGGTCAGGGCGGCCACGCCCTCGGCGGTGACCCAGGAGCGGCCGTCCGGCCCGGTCACCTCCAGACTGGCCCGCGGGTCCCGGCGCAGGTTGGCCGTCTTGGCCAGCCCGTCCCGGGTGGAGATCAGGATGGCGTTCGCGTCCCGGTCGTAGAACGGCATGACGGGGGAGAGCTGCGGGCGGCCGTCCGCCTTGATGGTGGCGAGGACGCCGAGGCGGCTCTGCGCGAGCAGGGCGTACGGGTCGAAAGCAGTGGCGGTCATGGCAGCATCATCGACCTCCACACCGGTGTGAGGGCAAGGTCCGCCACGCGTGTTGGGCAAGGTCCGGCACGCGTGTTGGGCGAGGTCCGCCGGGTGGGCGGGGTGCGGTGCGCCGGGCGTGCTGGGCGGGGCCCGCCGGGCAGGTGGGGCGGGAGGCGGCGCATGATGGCACGGACCGGCGGGCCGGTGCGGAAGGTTCGGGAATCGGCCGTGATGTCCGGCGTGAGCCGCTATGGTCGGTCGCGAAAACGGTGACGGTCCGTCAGTGGATGCGCACCGTCCGAGTCGAGGGGACACCGCACGATGGCACGCGAACGCAAGCCGGTGGAACTGCTGGAGTTCTCCGACGACCTCCACACCGACGACGTCACCCCGCTGCAGGCCTTCCTGGCCGCCCGCATGCGCGAGCTGGTCCGGGCCCAACCCGAGGGCACCGGCGCCCGGTTCGCCGCCGAGCGGCTGGCGGAGATCACCGCCGCCGACTGCGTCTTCCTCTCGGACGTCCTGGTGGCCTGGGAGGAGGTGGTCCTGGAGGGCCGCAACGACGAGCCCGGCTGGACGCAGCGGATGCGCCAGGACGCCATGATCTGGTGGGAGCGACTGTGCGAGACGGCCGACCGGTTCCGCGACCACCCCGACCACCGCTCCCGCTGGCGGCCGCTGCACTTCATGAACCTCGCCCACGCGGAGATCATGGCCGGCCTGACCGACCGGGCGGGCGGCGTGTACGGGGACGGCGCACACCCGTGATCCCGGACGGCCGGGGGCCGTGGCCGCAGGGCCGGCCTGTCGGTGGCGGCTGGTACCGTCCCCGGCATGAGCAATCGTGTGCCCTTCACGGGTGGGGAGAAGGAAAGCCTCCATGCGGCGCTGGACCGGCACCGCGATGTGGTGCTGTGGAAGCTGGAGGGGCTGGACGACGAGCAGCTGCGCCGCCCGATGACGCCCTCCGGGACCAATCTGCTGGGGCTGGTGAAGCACCTCGGCGGGGCCGAACTCGGCTGGTTCCGGGAGACGTTCGGCCGGGAGAGCGGACCGCTGCCGTTCGACATCGACGCCGACGACTCCTCCGACATGCGGGTGGAGCCGCACGAGTCGACGGCGGACGTCCTGGCCTTCTACGCCCGGGCCCGGGCCGGCGCCGACGAGGCGATCCGGGAGCTGGCACTGGACGACCTCGGCACCTCCTGGTCGGGGAACTCCGTCTCGCTGCGCTGGGTGCTGATCCACATGACCACGGAGACGGCCCGGCACACCGGGCACATGGACATCCTGCGCGAGCTGATCGACGGGGGGACGGGCGACCACGACCGGAGCTGACCCCGGACTCCGCCCGGCCCGTCCCGGCGCGGTCCGCTGCTCGCGCTCAGGCCGTCCGCCGGACGTCCGCCTCGGTGGTGCGCCAGTTGCTGAACGCGGCGCGCAGGGCGGGCCGCCCCGCGTAGCGGGTGGGGGTGAGGAAGGCCTCGCCGGCCAGCCCGTCGGCGAGTGCGGCCAGCCGTTCCGGGGTCGGGTCGGCCGTCAGCGAGAAGCAGACGACGTTCAGCCGCACCGGGGCGAGCAGTTCCAGGCCCTCGATCCGGGCCACCTCCGCGCCGAGCGCCCGGGCACCGGCGATGCAGCGCTCCACGATCTCCCGGTGCCCGGAGCGGCCGTACGCCCTCAGGGTGAACCAGGCGGCGAGGGCGCGCAGCCGGTGGGAGTTCTCCGGCGTGAGGTGGACCAGGTCCGGGTGCTCGCTCAGCGGACCGAGGTAGGCGGCGGCGTTCTGGAAGACCCGGGCCTGGAGGTCCGGGCGGCGGGTGAACTGCACGGCGCTGTCGTAGGGCACGTTGAGCCACTTGTGCAGGTCGACGCAGACCGAGTCGGCGAGGTCCAGTCCCGCCACCAGCTCCGCGTGCTCCGGCGACAGCGCGGCGAAGGCGCCGAACGCGGCGTCCACGTGCAGCCAGAACCCGTACCGCTCGCGCAGCGCGGCGATCGCGCGCAGGTCGTCGAAGTCGACGGTGTTGACCGTCCCGGCGTTGGCCACCACGACGCACGGCCCCTGAGCCCCGGTCAGCGCCCGCTCCAGCGCGGCCACGTCCACCGCCTCCCGGCCCGGCAGGACAGGCACCGTCCGCAGCGCCGTCCGGCCCAGGCCCAGCACCGACAGCGCCTTGGCGACGCTGGAGTGCGCACTGCCCGACAGCACCCGGACCGGGCCCAGCGCGCCGACCCCGTCCTCGGCGACGTCCACGCCGAGCCGCTCGCCCAGCCACTCGCGGGCGATCGCCAGCCCCACCGTGTTCGACATCGTCGCGCCGCTCACGAAGGTGCCGCGGTGCGCCGCCGAGAGCCCGAACAGCTCGCGCAGCCACCCGACCGTCTCCCGCTCCAGCTGCTGACCGGCCGGATCCAGCGAGGAGTTGGAGTTCTGGTCCACGGCCGAGGTCAGCCAGTCGCCCGCGAGCGCCGCCGGCGTCGCCCCGCCCGTCACGAACCCGAAGTAGCGCGGCCCGGCACTCGCCGACAGCCGCGGCTCCCAGCGCTCGGCGAACTCCGCCAGGGCGGCCCGCACTCCGCCGCCCTCCTCGGCGAGCGGCGCGCCGGCGTTCTTCGCGCCGGCGGTCTCGGCGCCGCCCTGTTGCACGCAGGCCTCCTGCGCGCCGGACCGTCCGATCGCGGGCCGTTCGTCGAGGGTCTCCAGGAAGGCGAGCGCACGCTGCCGGGTCTCCTCCAGGAGCTCCGGCAACCGGCCGAGATCGGCGGCGAGTTCGGGGTGCATGACGATTCTCCGTTGATCGGCTGGGCGGTGCGCCCGAGGCTAACGGCGGGGTGCGGACGGCGTCCCGGTCCAATCCGGGACGGGTGGCCTGAAACACACGGGGAGGTGGGGGAATTCGCGCGGTTCGGCTCAAAATCACTCCGGCAGTGCATTTTCGGCCGGTCCCTTGACCTCTCCCGATCCGGCGGACGATGATCACCGTGCACCGCGAGCGAGTGAACGTTCCAATGTCGGGCGGATTTTCGATCCGAGACTTCAGGGAGGTGCGGGGCTGTGCGTTCCACCACCGCTCCCGTGGCGGCCCCCGTGGCGCCGGGGCGCTTCCCACTGCTCGGCCACCTGCCGCAGCTGGCCGTCCAGCGGGTGGAGTTCCTGCAGTCGGTCAGGGCCCGGGGTGACATCGTCAGGATATTCCTCGGGAATCGTCCGGTGTTCGTCCTGAACTCACCGGAGGCCGTCCACGACGTTCTCCTGAAGCAGAGCAGGAAGTTCGGCAAAGGACTGCTGTTCGACGTCGCGCGGCCATTCATCGGGAACGGCATCATCACCTCCGATCGGGATTTCCACCTCCGCCAACGGCGCGCGCTCCAGCCGGCCTTCCACCGGGACAGCATCGCCGCGAGCGTCGGCACGATGACCGACATCGCCGAGGAGCAGGTGTCGTCCTGGCGCCCGGGCCAGGTGATCGCCATGGACCTGGTGCTGCGCCGGATGATGACGGTCATGCTCGTGTCGACCCTGTTCAGCACCGAACGCCCGGACGGCGCCGCGGCCGTGGCCGAGCTCGGGGAACGCGTCGCCGAGCAGTTGACCACGGTGATGCGCGGGGTCTTCGTGGGCACCGTCCTGCCCGCTCCGATCGCGTCCTCACGCCTGCTGGGGCACCGCAGGTACCTGGCCGCGGCGGCGGCACTGCGCGAACTCGCGGACACCGCCGTCCGGCAGGCCCGCCAGGACCCGGCCGCCGGCGGCGACCTGCTCTCGATCATGTTCGCCGGAACCCCGGGCAACCCGCAGGGAATGACCGACGTGGAGGCCCGCGACGAGCTGCTGTCCCTGCTCATGGCCGGCGCCGAGACCACGTCCACCACCCTGGCCTGGGCGCTCCACGAGATCGGACGGCGCCCGGAGCTCACCGAGCGGATCAGGGCCGAGTGTGACGCCCTGCCCGCCGGCGCCCTGCCCGGCGCCGCGACGCTCCCGTTCACCGAGCGGTTCCTCCGCGAGGTGCTCCGGCTGCACCAGCCCAGCTGGCTGCTGATGCGGCGTGCCCTGGAACCGGTCCGGGTCCGCGGGGTCGACCTCCCGCAGGGGGCCGAGCTGATCTACAGCGCGCTGACGATGCACCGGGACCCGGCCCACTACCCGGACCCGCTGCGGTTCCACCCGGACCGGTGGCTCGACCGCCCCGAGAAGGACCTGCCACCGGGCGCCTACGTCCCCTTCGCCCTCGGCAACCGGAAGTGCATCGGGGACCACTTCGCGATGACCGAGATGCTGGTCGTCCTGCGCTCGATCGTCTCCCGGTGGCGGCCGCGCCCGGTCGAGGGGCACCGGGTCCGGCCGGTGGTCCACGCCCTGATCCGGCCCAACGCGCTGCCCATGCGCGTCTCACCCTGGCCGGCCGACTGAACCGGCCCCGTCCCGTACGGCCGTGACCCGGCCCCGTCCCCGGAGGTGCGCCACACCATGACAACCACGGCAGAGATCCTCTCCCCGGACCCGGAGGCCCCGGCCCTCGACCAGCTCCCCTTCCCCCGCCGGATCAGCCCGGACTTCCGGGCCGCCCACGACCGCCACCTCGCCTGGCCGCGCTCCTTCGGCTTCCTGTCCACGGAAGCGGAGCGGGCCCACCACCTCAAGGGCCAGTTCCCGCTGATCGCGGCCATGTTCTATCCGAACGCGACCGGGAGCGAACTGGACATCGGCGTCGACCAGCAGAGCTGGTACTTCCTGTTCGACGACGCGCTCGACGAACAGTGGGGCGGCTCGCCCGAGCGGGTCCGCCACCTCGTCGGACTCGTCCAGGAGGGCGTCACCGGCCAGGCCTCCCCGCTGCCGCCGGCCGCCGCCTTCGCCGACATGCGACGACGCAGCTGCCACGGCATGCCCGAGGACTGGATCCGGCGCTCGGCGGCCCACTGGTCCTCCTACCTCGACCACCACGTCGACGAGGCGCGCAGCCGGCAGTCCGGTGCGCCCATGCCGCTGAGCACCTACCTGCGGGTCCGGCGCCACACCATCGGGGTGGCACCGGTCATCGACCTCGCCGAGCGGCTGTCCTCCTGCGTCCTGCCCGACCACCTGTACGCGCTGCCGCACCTGTCCGTCATGCGCGAGATGACGAAGACCTTCATCATCTGCGACAACGACATCGTCTCCCTGGAGAAGGACGCGGCCCTGGGGGAGCAGAACAACCTGGTGCTCTGCCTGGAACGGGACCACGGGCTCTCCCGGCCGCAGGCGGTCGACCGGGCGCTGCGCCGCCGCGCCGAAGCCCTGGAGCTGTTCACCGGCGCCCACCGGGCCCTGCTCGGCAGCACGGCGACGGGCCACCTCGACCCGGCCGAACGCGACCTGCTGCAGCGCTACTGCACCGAGGCGCTGCAGACCACCATCCGCGGCGCGTACGACTGGCACCACGCCTCCACCCGGTACCACGGGTAGGCCGCCGCCTCCCGCCTCCCGCCTCCCGCCTCCCGCTTCCCGCCTCCCGTCGTACGACCGCGCCCCCGGACCGATCCAGCTGAGGAGCCCGCACCATGCCCGACCACCGCTCGGCGTCCTTCGTCGCCTCCGAACGGGACCGGACCTGCCCGTTCGACCCGTCGCCGGACCTCCGCCGGATGCGCGAGGCGGACGGCCTGCCGCGGCTGCGCGTGACCCACCCGGTGCGCGGCGAGATCGACGCCGTCGTCATCACCGGGTACGGCGACGTCCGGGCCGCCTTCGCGGACGAGCGCCTGGTGACCGGCAACGGCATCGACCCGTCGCTGCCGCGCACCCTGTTCAACCACCCGGGCTTCCTGCCCGCCTACAGCGGCGAGGAGCACAGCCGTCTGCGCCGGATGCTCACCGGCAGCTTCACCGTCCACCGGGTCGAGCGGCTGCGGCCCGCGATAGAGACGATCGTCTCCGAGCACCTCGACGCGATGGCGGAGCAGGGCCCGGTCGTCGACCTGGTCGAGGCCTTCGCCCTGCCCATCCCCTCGCTGGCGATCTGCGAACTGCTCGACGTCCCGTACGGGACCAGGGCGATGTTCCAGCGCTGCTCCCGGGTGATCATGGACGGAACCGCCGACGCCGGTCAACTGATCGCCGCCTCTGCCGAGTTGAACGCGGCCATGGCGGACATCGTGGCCCGCAACCGGGCCACCCCCGGGGACGGCGTGCTGGGCGCGGTGGTGCGGCAGCACGGCGCGGAGCTCACCGACGAGGAGCTCATCGGCTTCGGCACCACCCTCCTGGTCGGCGGACACGAGACCACCGCGACCCAGCTCGCCCTGAGCGTGCTGGCGCTGCTCCGCCACCCGGAGCAGCTCGCCGTCCTCCGTGACGACCCCGGGGCGACCGGCCCGGCGGTGGAGGAACTGCTGCGCCATCTCGCCATCCCCGCACCGCTCCTGCGCACCGCCGTGGCCGGCGTCGAGGTCAACGGCCACCGGATCGCCGAGGGCGAGCACGTCCTGCTCTCCCCGCTGACCGCGAACCGCGACCCCGAACTCGTCCCCGAGCGACCGGACGACCTCGACCTGCGCCGCCGTCCGGTCGCCCAGCTGTCCTTCGGCTTCGGCGCCCACCAGTGCCTCGGCCAGCAACTGGCCCGGCTGGAACTGAAGGTGGCCCTGCCGGCCCTGCTGCGGCGCTTCCCGACCCTGCGGCTCGCCGTTCCCGAGGCCGAGCTCCGCTTCCGCGAGGGGTCGACGGTCTACGGCGTCGAGGCGCTCCCGGTCACCTGGTGACCGGCCTGCCGGGTCTGCCGGGCCGGCGTCCGCGCCCGGTGCTGGGGGCTCAGCGGGAGGCCGCGCGGGGGAGTTCGGTGCGGGGGAGTTCCGCGCGGCGGACGGCGGGGGAGGCGAGGGCGAGGGCGGCGCCGAGGCAGGAGAGGGCCCCGCAGCCGACGAAGACCGGGGCGGTGCCCCAGGCGCCGATGGCGGCGCCGACCACCGGGTAGCTGAGCGGGGCGAGGCCGACCAGGGTGAGCATCACGGCGGAGGTGATCCGGCCCAGGTAGGCGGGGTCGGCGGTGGTCTGGATCAGGGTGCCGTTCAGGCTGCCGAAGACGCCCGCGCCCAGGCCGGTCAGGGTGGCCAGGACGGCGGCGGTCCACAGCTGCGGCACCAGCGCCATGGCCGCCGCGCCGGTGCTGCCCGCCAGCAGGGTGACGGCCATGGTCAGACCGGCCCGGGGAATCCGCCCGACGACGGCGAGCAGCGCGGCACTCGCGGCGGCCCCGGCGCCGAAGCAGCCGACGATCCAGCCGTAGCCGGACGGACCCCAGCCGCGCTCGGCGTTGAGGAGGACCAGGCCGACGTTGAGGGTGCCGGTGAGGCCGAGTTCGCAGACGGCCCCGACGGCGACCAGCGGTCCGATCAGCGGGTGGCGGCGGATGTAGCGCAGTCCGTCGAGGAGTTCGGCGCGCGCGGTGCCGGGCCGGGGCAGGGCGCCGGCGCCGGACGGGGCGTCACCCGGAGGGGCTTCGAGCGGACTGATCCGCACGGAGAGCAGGAGCGGCAGGGAGAGCGCGAAGAGCAGCCCGGCGACGGCGAAGGCGGCGGCCGGTCCGCCCAGGCCCATGGCCAGGCCGCCGAGCGGCGGTCCGGCGATCTGGCCGAGGCGCACCGCAAGTGAGCGCAGGCCGGTGACCCGGGCCAGCTGGTCGGGGCTGGTGATCCGGGGCGGGAGGGCGCCGACGGCGGGGACGAACAGGGCGTCCACGGCGCCGAAGACGAGCGCCACCGCGACCAGCAGCCAGAGCGCGGGCGTGGTCAGCGCGATGGCGGCGGCCACCGAGAGGATGAGCAGACAGCGCACGGCGTCGCTGCCCAGCACCACCCGGCGCGGGTCGAGCCGGTCGGCCAGGACGCCGCCGCCGAGCATGAGCAAGGCGCGCGGGGCGGCGCCGGCGGCCATGACCAGGCCGACCTCGGTGGGGCCGGCGGACCGCTGGGCGGACCAGCCGAGGGCGGCGAAGTAGACGCTGTCGCCGATCAGCGAGGCGGTGTAGGCGGTGAGCCAGCGCAGCACGTTGCCGTCGCGGTGGGCGGGCGGCGCGGCGGCCCGGCGGGAGAGGGGCGGTTCCGTGAGGACCATGGGGGACTCCGGAGGTCGGGACACGGCGGCGCCGGCGGCCGGGGACCGGCCTGCGCCGGTGCTCGGGGCCGGCCTGTGCCGGCGTCAGGGGCGGAAGGGGAACCCGTACAGGTGGACGGACACGTGCTCGCGGCCCGCGGTGTCCCCGGCGGCCTTGGCGGCGTTGCCGCGCTCCCGCCAGCGTCGGGCGAGGGCTTGCAACTCCTCGCCCAGCTCAGCGAGTTCGGCGGGCTTGAGGTCGAGCAGCCACTCGGAGCTGAAAGCCGCGTCGGTCCACTCCCCGCCCCAGGCGGCGGTCTGGTCGAGGTAGGCGCGGTACTGGGCGACCCGGGAGTCGACCAGGCCCCTGGTCACGGTGCTGACGGCTGCCGCGCCCTCGGGCGTGCCGGCGAGGTCGGACGCGCGGAAGCCCCAGCCCTCCTCGGAGGCGACCTGCCACCACCGCTCCCGCCCGTCGCTGCTCCGGCCGCTCGCCGCGGTGACGAAGCCCTGCTCGGCGAGCTTGCGCAGGTGGTAGCTGACCAGCGACGGAGCCTGGTCGACCTGCTCGGCGAGCTGCGAGGCGGTCGCGCTCCCGGCGGCGAAGAGCAGGCGGTAGAGCTGCATCCGCAGCGGGTTGGTGAACGCCTTCAGGCGGGACAGGTCGGTGATCCGGTCGGGCCGGGGCTTCTCGGGCATGCGTCGACGATAGATCTGAAGGAAAAATTGCGCAATAAAAATTTCAGATCTTCATGTCGGATCGTCAGGACGCCTGCGGCCGGACACGCTTGCCGGCCACAGGACTCGCTGCGTGGCTACCGACTGGCCCAGGGCTACGCCAGGCGCGCCGCGGCCAGGGAGAGGGCGCGGTCGAGCGCCGCCTCGGCGTCGCAGGGGACGTCGGGCTGGACGCCGATGCCCTCCCAGTTGGTGCCCGAGACCGGGTTGACCGCGCGGGCGAAGGGCACGCTCAGCTCCAGGTGCGGGTGCACCGTCCAGCCCTCGCGCGGGTGGGCGCCGCCGCGGGTGACCTCCCCGACGACCTCGGCGCGCCCGAGCTGCTGCAGGTCGTAGGCGAGCTCCTCGCCCCCGGAGAAGGTGTCCGCGCTCGTCAGTACGTAGATCGGCTTGCTGCCGCCGAAGCGGGTGCCGGGGACGAAGGGGGGCGTCCAGGACTGTGCGCCCACCTCGTCCTTCCGCGAGAACATGGTGTTCAGGTGGGTGCGGCCGTCGAGCAGGTAGGCGCAGACGAAGGCGACCGTGTTCGGGTCGCCACCGGTGTTGCGGCGCAGGTCCAGGATGAGGGCGCGGGCGGGGGCCACCAGGGAGAGCGCCGCGGTCAGCGGCGGTGCCGCCCAGTCCAGCGGGAACAGCTTGGGTCCGATCTCCAGGACCGCGACGCCGTGGTCGAGGAGTTCCACGCGGGGAACGCCGTTCAGGAAGGTGTCGAACTCCCTGCGCACCATGGCGAGTACCGCCGCACCCGGCTCCGGCGGCACCGGCACGGCGTGGTACTTGAGGCCCAGGTGCAGGTCGCCGTTGACGGACCGCAGGTCCGCGGTGACCGCTTCGGACAACTCCTGGGCGGATTCGGTCCGGTAGGCGCCCTCGGCGCTCCTTCGCCTCAGCAGGTCCGCCAGTTGCCGGGCGACGTCGGGGAAGACGTAGTTCTCGCAGACCAGGTCGGCTATCGACTCGACGACGGTGAAGGTGTCCAGGGCGGACGGCGATGTGGTGGAGGTCATGGAGAGGCAGTAGACCAGCGACTTGCCAAAGCGTCAAACGTACTTAACGCTTGATCAGGTGAGTCACCGACCGGACGAGACCGTCCAGCGGATCAGTGCGCCGCTGCAGCACGCCGCGCTCGCCCACCCCCTGCGCCAACGCCTGCTCTTCGCCCTGAGCAGCCGTCCGTCGACGATCAGCCGGCTCGCCGCGCAGCTCGGGGTGAACAAGGGCAGCGTCTCGCACCACCTCAGGGTGCTGGGCGAGGCGGGGCTGGTCCAGGACGCGGGAACGCGACGGGTGCGCGGCGGCACCGAGAAGTACTACCGGCGGACCGCCGATCGCTTCTTCGTCGCCGAACCGCAGGCAGAGGGTACGGCCGCGCTGTTCGGCGCCGTCGCCCAGGAGTTGGACCGCTCGCCCGTCGACCACCTCCTGGCACTGCGCCACCTCCGGCTCAGCCCGGCCAAGGCGGCGCGGCTCGTCGAGGCGCTGGCCGGACTGGTCGACGAGACGGAGGAGGACGCGGAGGGCGAGCCGGTGTACGGCCTCCTGGTGACGCTCTACCAGCAGGTCGGGGCGTAGGGGCGGCCTGCTCCGCCAGGAGGGTCGAGGGGGCCGGGGGCGGTCAGCGCAGGGTGACCTCGCGGGGGCCGTTGAACGGGGCCAGGGACAGGACCGTCTTCGGGGTGCGCAGGGCGTCGTGCTCGGCGAAGAGGCGGCGGACGGCGTGGACGTCGACCGGACCGACGGTCAGATGGGCCACCTCGTCGTACGGGGCGTGGGGCGTGTTGGTGGAGTCGGTGCCCCAGGTGTCCCAGAGCAGCGTCTCGACCTTGTTCAGGGCCGCGAGGTCGAGCCGGGTGGAGTGGGCGACGAACCACGCGCCGTTGAGCGGGCCCTCCTCGGGCGGGTGGACGCCGAAGGAACCGGCGGCCGCCCGGTCGGAGCGGATCGTGCGCCAGGCCCGGCCGGCGACCAGGAAGCGGTCGCGCGGGACGTCCATCGGGTCGAAGTCCACCCGCCAGGCGGCGGCGACCTTCGGGTCGGCCAGCTGCGGGTCGGCGAGCAGCCAGCCCCGCCGGTCGTCCCAGTACTCGGTGGCCACGTGGTCGCAGTGGAAGCCGTCCGGGCCGAGGTAGCCGGCGAAACCGCAGCGCAACCGGGCCGGGATGCCGACGTGGCGCAGGAAGGAGCAGTGCAGCAGCGCCAGGTCCCGGCAGACGCCGACGAAGCGGTCGGCGGGCGCCCGGGGATGGCTGAGCGGGGCCGGGTCGCGGTCGGTGATCAGGTGCAGGATGTCGTCGAGGTAGCGGGTCTCGGCGTCGTGGTGGAGCCGGTTCGCCGGGATGGGGTGGTGGAACAGCCAGCCTTCGAGGCGATGGATGATCAGGTTCCGGGCGATCCGGGCGAGTCGGCGGGGGTCCTTGGGGAGATCGGCGTAGCGGGGGAGGTGGGCGCCGGGGTCGGAGAAGACGCTCTGTCCGAGGTAGAACGCGGGGAAGTCGGCGGAGGGCACGGGGAGCTCCCATGGGGCTTCGGCCGCATGATCGATGGCTGGGCCGCTGGTGCTCACCGTGGCAAATTTCGGGGGCGATTGTCCAGAAGAGCCCGATGGGCAGGGGTGGTTCGGCAGATCGGAGTCGTTCCGCGGGTGGGGGTCGTCCGGTGGGAGGGCGTGGTCGGGTCGATCGGGACGCTTCGGCGGGTCGGGCGGTTCAGTCGGGCGGGCGGTTGGCAGGTCAGGCGGGTCGGGCGGGTCAGGCGGGCGGTTGGCGGACCGGAGTGGGGACGGCGCCGCCGTCGAGGTACTCGACCCGGACGCCGGGCAGGGTGCGGGACCACGCCCTGGCGAGCGGGGCGAGCCGGGCGGCGGAGAGCGGCGCGGGGCCGAGGCCGATCGGGAGGTGGGCGCGGCCGTCGGCCGTCCGGTACGGGTGGGGCCAGGCGTGCAGCCGGGTGGCCCCCGCGTCCTCCAGGGCGGCCAGCAGGGCGCGGATGCGGCCCCGGACGAGGCCGAGTGACCCCTCGTCGGTGCCGATCACGGCCCAGGCGGCGTGCCGGCGGTGCAGCGGGGGAGCGGCGAGCAGGGCGGGCCACGGGTTTCCGGCGGCCGCCCCGGTCTGATCGGCGGCTTCCTCGGCGTCGATGGCTTCCCCTGCCTCGGCGGCTTCCCCGGTCTCGGCGGCTTCCCCGGTCTCGGCGGCCTCGGCGGCCTCGGTGGCCAGTTCCCAGGCGCGGTAGAGCTCCTCGGTGAGCAGATCGCGGGTGTCGGCGCCGACCTGGGTGGTGCAGCTGCGGACCGGGGCGGAGGGGGTGAGGACGGTGAGCGGGCCCGGGGAGGCCGGCAGCGGGTCGCCGGTGAGGGCGACGGGCTGGCGCCAGTCCCAGCCCGCCCAGGTCCCGGTGAAGCGCCGGAAGAGCTCCTCCTCGGGACTGCCGGTGGCCTCCAGGACCGTCCGGGCGGCCAGCACCGACCAGGCGAGCGAGGGGAGTTGGCCGAACGGCGCGGAGTCCAGGCCGCGCGCCCGGGCCCAGGCCTTGACCTGGCGGGCCAGCCGGACGAAGCGGCCGTGCCGGTCGCCGAGCGCCGTCAGGATCGCCTCGGCGTCCGTGACCGCGCTCAGCGCGACGGCCTCGGCCTCGCCCAGCTCCGCACGGCGCTCGACGGCCCGGGCCGGGTCGAGATCGCCGGTGAAGACCACCACGAGGTCCACCGCCAGGCCGTCGGCGGTCAGCCGCAGCCCCGGCACCCGGGCGCCGCGCACCTCGCGCAGCCCGCGGGTCCCCGGCAGCGCGGCCGCCACCCGGGCGCGGACGGCGGGCAGATCGGCGGGGCCGGGCAGCGCCGCCACCAGGTCCAGGTCGGCCCCGTCCAGCTGGCAGCCGAGCCGCCGGGAGCCGACGGTGTGCACCACGCCCTCGGGCAGGGCCGCCGCGATGCGCCGGGCCAACGCCCGGGCGGTGGAGGTGCGTTGAGGCGGCTCCGGGGACGGCGAGGCGATCGGCTGCTCGGGCACCGGCCGCACCTCGCCCGTCCCCAGCGAGACCACCGCGCGCGGCCGCATCGGCTCGGCGCCCCGGCGGGAGAGCACCACCAGCTCGCCGACCCGGGCGGAGGCCCCGGGGAGCCGGGCCGCGCAGTCGGCGGCCACCGGCTGGGGGTCGTCGCTGCGCCCGAGGGTCAGGTGCGGGGTGAAGCCCTCCGCCCGGCCGCGGCACCGCGGGAAGCGCCGCTCCAGCGCGTGCCGCAGTGCCGCCCAGGGCGCGGGGGAGCCGGCGGCCGGGTCCAGCCAGACGGTGGCGTCCTCGCGGTGCCCGAAGGCGTGCACGCCCTCCAGTCGCGCGGTGAACGGTGCCGTCTCGGCGGCGGCCGCACCGAGCAGCGGCAGGGCGCGGTCGAACTCGGACTCCGGGACGAAGCCGAACAGCAGGTTGACGTGCGGGGGCCAGCGGCGCAGCTGCGGGTCGTAGGCCTCGCGCAGGCGCTGGATCGGCGGCCACAGCTCCTCGGGCGGCAGCCAGGCGACGGCGGTGCGGGCGGTGGGTGCGGCGTCGAGGACGTCCGGCGGGCCGTCGTCCGGGTCCTCGCCGTCGAGCGCGAGGTCCACGGCCACGCCGTAGTGGTCGGAGGGGAGGAGCCCGTCCCCGGCCGGACGGTCGCCGAGCAGGACGGCCGCGGTGGCGCGGGTGCCGTCGGCGCGGTGCAGGACGCGGTCCAGGCGGCCCGGGCGGCCGGTCAGCGAGGAGACCGCGGCGAGCGGGTTGGCCGTCGGGTCGAAGGTGGGGGTGTCGTCGGCCGGTCCGTGCACCTGGGTCCAGGCGTCCAGCAGGCCGAGCGCGGCGGCGGGGCCGGCCGGGCCGGAGCGGCCGTCGTTGAAGTCCCCGAGCAGCAGCAGTTCGCCCTCGACGCCGGCCAATCCCTCGGCCAGTCGGGAGAGTTCGGCCTGGCGGCGGGCGGCGCCGTCCGGCGAGTGGTCGCTGCTGAGGTGGACGGCGGCGATGGTCAGCGGCGTGCCGCCGGTCCGTACCGAGAGGGCGGCGACGGCCTTGTGCGGGCCCAGCGCGTGCAGCCCGGCCGTGGCCACCGGCAGCCGGCTGAGCAGCAGCAGGCCGTGGTCGTCGACGTCGGGCCCGAGCGGGTCGGCGCCCAGGGTGTACCCGGCGCGGATCCAGGGGGCGGCCAGCAGCAGGGCGACCAGGGCGGGCTCGACCTCCTGGAGGGCGATGACGTCGGCGTCGGCGGCCTCCAGGGCGGCGAGCAGCAGGGGGCGGCGGCGGGCGGTGGCGATCCGGTCGGCGTCGTAGCGGTCCCACAGGGTGTTCCAGGTGACCACGCGCAGGCCGGTGGCCGCCGGGACGTCCGTGGCCGCCGGGACGCCGGTGGCCACCCGGGTGCCCGGGCCGGCCTCGGTGGGCCGCCAGCCGCCGCCCGGATGCCAGGCGTGCGGGACGGTCGCGGTGAAGAAGGGCGAGGGCAGCAGGGGCGGGTCGGTGCGGTGCCCGGCCTCGGTGGAGTCGAGCAGGTCCACGCCCGAGGCGCGGTCCCAGACCCGTACGCCGTCGGCCTCGACCCAGTGCACCCGGTGCCAGGGGATCTCGCCCGAGGCGGCGAAGGCCTCCAGTGGGACGCGCTTCGTGCGGTTGTCGCGCTGGCGCACGCCCAGCGTGAACCGGGCCGGGTCGAAGCGGGCGTCCCAGCGGATGCGCTGGCAGACCTGTTCGATGGGGCGCATCACTCCTCCTCCTCGTCGAGGGTGCCCGCCGTGTCCTCCACGATGCCACCGGGGCCCACGTACCAGGTGCGGTGCGCCTGGCCGGGGTAGGGCGGTCCGAAGCGGTGCAGCTGCGCGGTGAGCACCGCTTCGGGCACCGGGTGCGGGCGGACGGCGTTGCGGCGCACCAGCTCGTCCTCGCCGACCGCCAGGACCACCTGGGTGATCAGGGCGTCGCGGCGCTGGGCGACGGCGTGGACGTGGGAGCGCTGCTGGCGGTTGAGCGAGGTGGCGTCCCAGACCGCGGTGGCCGCCTCGCCGTCGCCCGGGGCGCACAGGGCGGCGTCCAGCCGGGCCAGCCCCTCGCGCAGCACCTCGGCGTTGTCGCGCTGGTCGGCGCGCGAGCCCCGGGCGGCGCGCAGGTCGTCCAGCGAGATCCGGGCGGTCACGCCGGTGAGCCCGGCGGCGAAGCTGCTCTTGCCGCTGCCGGAGGGGCCGCACAGGTGGACCAGCCGGGGGAAGCGGCCGTCGCGCCAGCGCCAGGTGGCCGCCACGGCCTCCTCGGCGGTGGCGATCCGGCCGAGGGCGTACGCCTCGCGGGCCTGGGCCCAGCAGCGGTCGGCGGCGTCGCGGTCCAGACCGGCCAGCGCCTCGCGCAGCCCGGCCCGCAACCGGGCGAGCGGCGCCCCGTCGAGCAGCCCGGCGTCCTCGGCGTGCAGCGCGGACCAGGCGACCTGCTCGCGCTCCGCCCGTCCGGGGGCGGCGGTCGCGGCGACGGCGTGCAGCACCCCGAGGTCGGCGGCGGCCGAGAGCCGGACCAGCCCGGCGCGGCGCTCCCCGTCCGGGTACGGCTGGTGGAGGGCCGGGTGCAGCCCGACCAGGTCGGCGACCCGCCGGGCCAGCGGCAGGCCGAGCGGCCCGGCGAGCCGCGGCGCCAGCGACTGCCGGCGGGCGGTGCGCAGCGCGGTGGCGAGAACACCGGCCAGCCGGGCGTCCCCGCCCCGGCCCAGTTCGTCCAGTCGGGCCGAAACATCGGCCAACTCCTCGGGCGGGCAGGTGAGTTCGGGAAGGTCCAGGGCGGCCGCGAGGGCGGTCGGTTCGGGCAGCGCGCCGGAGCGCACGGCCCAGAGCGCGGCACCCGGGCCGAGCCCGTTCTCCACCACGGCGGCGTGCATCCAGTGGGTGTCGGTGCGCACGTGCCGCGGGCGGACCCACTTGGCGACCCGCTCGCCGAACTCGGCCCGGGAGAAGCCCCGGACCGTCCGCACCACGTACCCCTCCTGCCGGTCGAGGTCCAACCGCAGGGCGCGCAGGGCGCGTTCGTCGTAGCAGCCGCGCCACAGCACCCGTGGGGTGGGGACGCCGAGGCGGCGCAGGAGGCGGACGGTGTCGTCCCAGTCCAGGCAGTGGTCCTGGCCGTCGTCCCCGCCGTCGTCGTGGCCGTCGTCGTGGCGGTTGGGTTCGCCGCCCGTCCAGACCGAGAAGCCGTAGAACCAGCTCTCCAGGTCGGTGTACGGGATCGAATGCCGGGCGAACAGGTTCTCGCCGCAGATCCGCCAGCCCTCCGGGATGCGCGGGGCGATCCGGCCCTGGAGGCCCTTCACCCAGGCGCGGGAGGGGTGGTGGGCGGAGTCCAGCGAGCGGGCGTGCAGGCCGTCGCGGTAGAGCGTGGTGTTCTCGCCGTCGAGCTTCTCGGTGACGACGACCTCGGCGCCGGCCAGCGCGGACAGGTCCCCGGTCCGTACGTCGTCCGCCGCGGCGCCCGGTGACCAGGGCAGATGCGGCGTCCGGGGGTAGTGCACACGCATGTCCTGCTCCCTGGGCGTTCTTGATCCGGCCGACACTGTAGGAGCCGCCGCCGAGCCCGGGCCACCGATTAAACGGCGGGCCCCGGGTGCCGAAGGACCTGGCCGACACGCGGGCAGGAACGTCCCTGCACCACCGGACCGCGCCCCCGGGGTCCAATGACGCGACCCGACACAACGTCAACAGGGGAGGCTGACCGGTGGAGACGAGGACGAAGGACGAGGACCCGGTCCGGGTGCTGGACGTGACGGGCGCCGACTACCGCCGGGCGTTCGAACTGTTCCTCGCCGGAACGGACGAGAAGCCGATCACCCACGACCGGCTGGGCGAGATCGTGGCCACCCTGCCGCACCGCCGGGTCCTGCTCGACCTCGGCGCGGGCGACGGCCGCACCACCGCCTACCTGAGCCGCTCCTTCGACCGCACGATCGCGGTGGAACCCAGCGCCGCGATGCGCGAGAAGCTCTCCGTGGCCTGCCCCGACGCCCTGGTCCTCCCGGATCCGCTCGACCGGGCCGACCCGCCCGAGCGGGCCGACCTCGTCCACCTCTCCCACGTGCTCTACTACGTGCCCGAGGCGGACTGGCTCCGTACCCTCAACCGCGCCCTGGACTGGACGGCCCCCGGCGGCACCCTCCTGGTCGTGCTGCAGAACCCGGAGAGCCCCTGCATGCGGATGGCCGCGCACTTCACCGGTGCCCGCTACGACCTCCGCCCGCTCGCCGACCGCCTGCGCGAGCTCCACCCCGAGCACGGCTACGCCCTCGAAACCCTCGACCTCCACTACCGCGCGCCCGACCTCACCGTGGCCGTGGACGTCGCCGAGTTCATGGTCAACGTCGCCGACCTGGCCACCCTCGACCCCCGCCCCTCCCGCACGGCCCTGGCCGCCTACGTCCAGGACCACTTCGCCCTCCCCGCCGGGGGCTTCGCCATCGGCCACACCCAGGACATGCTCATCATCCGCCGCGCCGCCCGGTCCTGAGCCGAGCCTCCGAGGGCGCTCCGAGGGCGCGGGCCGCCTGGCCGTGACCAGAACTCGATTGCGTCACAGAGAGGTTGGCGCCCCACGGAGCGGGCAGAGCCGATCCAGGCAGCACGCGACCGAGGGGGACGGTGTCCGATGCCTTCAGCCATGCCGCGCGGTTCGGACGGACCGGGCGCGTCCCGGACCGGCGTTCCGGTCCGACCGTGGACGACCCCCGCCCAGCAGGCGGCGCCGCGCCGGTCACGGGCCGGCCTGGTGACACAGTTCGTCCTGCAGTTCCTCTACCTCCCGCTGGGACTCCTGCTCGTGATCGGCTGGACGGTCCTGGCGTTCTGGGGAGGCTCCGTCGGCGGCGGCGGCGGTCCCGATGCCGCCGACCTGGCCGACACCCTGGCGGGGCTGTCGGCAGCCGGGATCTCCTGGCGCCGCCTGCGCGTCGAGTGGAACGGCAGGCCCGAGGAGTGGGAGCGGTTCACCGACGAGCTCCTGCGGAACCGTTTCGCCGCCGCCGAGCGGACCAGCGGCTGGAGACCGGCCGAGCTGCCGCCAAGCGGCGTGCGCCGGGCCGTCACGGGTCTCGAACGCCACCACTACCGTGGGCTGACCCCGCTGCGGGTCGAGGAGCTGGCCGGGCGGCACGACTGGTCGACGGACTGGGCGAAGAGCAGGGCGGTGCAGGGACAACTGCACTTCTACCGCCTCCTGCCACCTCCCGTGCCGACCGGTGTGCCCGATCCGTCCGGACCACCGCCCGAGCCCGGAACACCGTGGGGCCCGATGCGCTGCCGGGTGGTGGTTCCCCTGCTCACCCTCGTGCTCGTGCCGAGGGTGAGCCTCCTGGAGCTGCGCCGCAGCCCGAACGCCTACGTGCGCCATCTGCGGAAACACCTGCGGAAACGTTTCCGGGCCGAGCTGGCGCGCGAACGCAGCAGGAACCACTACCGCTTCGACGGGACGGGCCGGGTCCTGCGCCGGGTCGCCGTCCGGGCCCGGCACTACCGGGGCGCGGGCGCCGCAGCCGTCCTGCGGGTGGCGGCCGAACAGGGCTGGAAGCTCGACCACTCGTTCCCCACCGACCCTCGGCACACCGTTCACCTCTGCCTCCCGGACGGCGGCCGCCACCCCGGGCACTGACGCCGCACACGGGTGCCAGGCCCGCTTCGTCCGCGACTGCCCGGCGCACCGGTCGGCGTGTCGTCAGGCAACCGGCCCAACTGCGCGCGCGTCCGCCCCGTCGGGCTGGTGAGCTGTGCCGGGAGTCCGCGACCCGACCGGTCTCCCCGACGGACCGAGGGAGGACCCCGTGCCGGACACGCCGACGTCGTACACCGACCTGCGCGCCCTGGTGATCAACTGCACCCTCAAGCGCTCCCCCGAACGCAGCCACACCCAGGGCCTGATCGACGTCAGCACCGGCATCCTGGAACGCCAGGGCGTCGCGGTCGACGTCCTGCGGGCGGTGGACATCGACATCGCCACGGGCGTCTGGCCGGACATGACCGAGCACGGCTGGGAGACCGACGAGTGGCCGGTGATCTACTCCCAGGTGATGGCCGCCGACATCCTCACGCTGGCCGGGCCCGTCTGGCTGGGCGACAACTCCTCCGTCATGAAGAAGGTGATCGAGCGGCTCTACGCCTGCTCGTCGATCCTCAACTCCGAGGGCCAGTACGCCTACTACGGCCGGGTCGGCGGCTGCCTGATCACCGGCAACGAGGACGGCGCCAAGCACTGCGCGATGAACGTCCTCTACAGCCTCCAGCACCTGGGCTACACCGTCCCGCCCCAGGCCGACGCCGGCTGGGTCGGCGAGGCGGGCCCCGGCCCGTCCTACCTGGACGAGGGCTCCGGTGGCCCGGAGAACGACTTCACCAACCGCAACACCACCTTCATGACCTGGAACCAGCTCCACCTGGCCCGCATCCTCAAGGACGCCGGCGGCATCCCCGCCCACGGCAACCAGCGCTCCGAGTGGGACGCCGGCTGCCGCTTCGACTTCGAGAACCCCGAGCACCGCTGAGCCGTCGGCCGTCCGCGTGAGGGGGCTGGCACGGCCGGCAGTGGATGTTCGTCATCGAGGGCCTTCCCTGCGTTCTCCTGGCCTTCGTCGTCCTCAAGTACCTCCCGGACGGCCCGGCCACGGCCCGTGGCCGACCGCCAAGGAGGCGGCGCTGGTCGGCGAGGCGGCGACTCGCGAGCAGCAGGACGGTGCCAGGGCCGCCGGGACCAGCTGCGGTTCCCTGCTGACGGTGCTGCGCGACAAGCAGATGCCCATCGCGATCTTCGCCGACTGGATGCATCAGGTGGCGCTCTACTCCGTCGTCCACTTCCTGCCCGGCATGACCGGTGGCTTCGTCGGCTCCTACGACATGGGCTGGGCCGAGGAGAGCACCGGCAACCACCTGGCCGGCCTGTGGATCTCCGTCGTGCTGCTGGCCCTCGGCG
Organism: Kitasatospora sp. NPDC127116; assembly: GCF_042677365.1. Lineage (NCBI taxonomy): Bacteria > Bacillati > Actinomycetota > Actinomycetes > Kitasatosporales > Streptomycetaceae > Kitasatospora > Kitasatospora sp. NPDC127116. The sequence continues at coordinate 21,471 of NZ_JBHXTL010000022.1, read as the reverse complement.
CGCGGCGGCCGCCACCTGCCTGCGGTTCTCGCCCGAGGACGAACGGGGCAACGAGAGCTGACCCCTTTCCCGGGCCGGCCGACCGGCCCGGGAACCGGCCCCGCAGCCGGTCGCGCCGGGGGCACGGACGGCAGGTGGCGCCGGCGCCGACTCCGCCGACCGGCACCCCCGGCGACGGCCGGGCCGAGGTCCGCACCGGCCCGGAGGTCCCGGCGGTGAAACCGGCGAACGATCAGGCCACCACCGGCCGCCCTGCACTGCGCCAGCTCCGCACTTGCGGGCCGGCCTGCCGCCAGGCCCTCTCTCGCGGATCGCCCTCGGACCCATGTCCGGGGCATCGGCCGATCCCGGCCCCGACGAGACCGATCCGCCAGGAACCGGCTCGATCAGGTGATCCGGCAGCGAACTCCTCAGTGTCTCCCCTGATCGGGGCGGCCACCGAAGTCATGACACCCCGTGGTGCGGCGGTGGCCGGTCAGGAGCTGATCACCTCCAGGACGGGATGGAAGGCGGTGTGGCTGCGGGCGTCGAGGTTGACGGCGAGGCCGACGGTGGCGAGGGGCTGGAAGAGGGCCAGGGCGAGGGAGGGGTTGTCCGGGGTGACGGCGGAGGTGACGTCGAGGGGGATCCAGTCGGGAGTGGTGGAGATCCGGCCGGTGCCGAGGGGTTGGGCCAGGGCGGGGGCGTTGGCCCAGGTGACGGCGAGTTCGGTCCAGGGGGTGGGGGCGGTGGTGAAGGCCTGGAGGGTGGCGAGGGTGCCGCCGGAGTCGGCGACCGCGCCGTGGACCCAGAGGACGGCGCGGCGGACGGTGCCGGGGACGGCGGTGGTGTCGAAGGTGAAGAGGGCGCGGCGGCTGAAGCCGCTGTCGGTGGTGCCGGTGTTCTTGACCGTCAGGGTGGTGGCGGTGCCGTAGTTGGTGGTGGCGTAGGAGCCGTCGCGGACGAAGCTGTCCTGAGTGGGGTCGAGCAGGGTCGCGGTGGCGGTCGCCGGGGCACCGGAGGCGGTGGTGAGGGTGATGGTGCGGCCGGCGCCCTGGGTGCCGCCGAGTTCCACCAGGAGGGTGACCGTGCCCTCGGTGGAGAGCACGCTGACGCCTTCGGCGGCCGCGGTGGGGCGGCCCGTGCCGGCGAGGGTGACCGTGACGGTGGCGGCCCGGCGGGACGGGTCGGCGACGGTGACGGTGCGGGTGCTGCCGGTGTCGCGGACCAGCACCGAGCAGGGGGCGGAGGCGGTGAGCGGCCCGGCCGTGCCGGCTGCGAAGAAGTTGGCGGCCGTCACACCCGAGGCGGAGTCGGATATCGCCTGGACCGTACGGGAGTTGGCGAGGGTGGTGACTGTGGGGGCGGCCGCCCGGGCCGCGGTGGCCGCGGCGGTCGCGCCGGGCAGCAGCTGGTACTCGTACCCGGCGTCGGTGGGGTCGGTGCCGTGGTCGAACCAGAGGGTGAGGTAGCGGCGGGTGAGCTGCTCGGTGGAGCCGTTGGTGTTGATGTCGTGCCAGCTGCCGGTGCGGGCCTCGCGCTTCGCCTGGAGGGTGTTGCCGGCGGGCAGGACGTAGCCGCCGAAGCCCGCGACGGCGACGGCGCGGGCGCCGTCGAAGCGCTGGGACCAGCCGAGGGTGGTGGGCTGGGCGGCGCCGTCCACGGTGAGGGCGTGGGTGCCTGCGGGGCCGAGGTTGCGGTTGTCGACGACGGTCTCCACCGGGGTGCCGTCGGTGCAGCCGATGCCCGCGCCGAGACAGACCACCGAATCGTCCAGCAGGAACCAGGACTTGCGTCCGGTCAGGGTGGAGGAGAGGCCGCGCAGGTCCTGGCCGACGGCGGCGTAGGTGCCGTCGGTGGCGCCGCCGGCCCAGGTGGAGTCCGGGCGGGGTGCGCCCCAGGCGCCGCCGGCGGCGTCGGCGAGCGGCTTGGCCGAGACGGTGGTGCCGGGGAGGCGGTACGGGTCCACGGTGGGCCAGAAGGCGTCCGAGTACTGGCCGTTGCCGGAGGTGGCACCCCACCAGGAGAGCATGCCGTTGTTGGTGTGCCAGCCGCGCAGGTGCTCGCCGTTGCCGGTCTCGTAGAAGGCGGTGCGGGCGGAGCAGAGGCTGAGCGAGGCGGCCCAGCCGGAGCGGCGGACCACGGCGCGGTCCATTGCGAACACCCGGGCGCCGAGCGGCTCGGGGGAGGCGGCGGTGGCGGAGTTCAGGAGCGCCTGGGCGCGGGCGAGCTCGGGGACGTCGAGGTAGGCGTTGGAGAGGTAGGGGAGGTAGTAGTCACGGGTGAGCCAGCCCTTCACGGCGGAGCGCCAGGCGGCGGACTGGGCGGCCGGGGCGGCACCGGAGTCGGCGAGGCGGAGGATGTGGCCGATCAGGGTGTGGCCCCGGGTGTGGTCGTCCTGCTGGAGCTGGAACTGGTCGCCGCTCTGGCGGCCCCGGCTGACGGCCCGCCCGCTGACGGAGTCCATCACCAGGCCGTTGTAGAGGAAGGGCGCGTAGGCGTCGGTGACGGCGTCGAAGACGTTCTGCCGGGACGGGTCGGAGATCTGCCAGGCGGAACCGGCCAGCAGGGCGAAGAGCCTGCTCAGGCCGCCGAGCAGCACCTCGCCGTAGGAACCGGTGTACGGCACCCAGGTGTGCTGCACGAAGGAGCCGTCGGCGTACAGGCCGTCGCCGGTCAGTACGTACGGGAAGACCGGGGAGAGCGCGGTGGTGGCGGTGGTGAGCTTGGCGGAGGCGCGACCCAGCACGCCGCGCAGGGCCAGGACGCGGCAGAGGTCCACCCGGTTGCCGCCCGTGCTGGTGCCGGTGTAGCTCGACACCTGGGAGTCGGGGACCTGGCGGTCCACGGCGGCGAGCAGGGCGGAGAGCCGGGTGGGCGTCAGGAGGTCGTGGACCAGGACGCAGATGTCGAGGAGGGCCTGCGGGGTGCCGATCTGCCAGTCCCACCAGTTGCCGTAGGCGGTGGCCGTGGGGGTGTAGGCGCCGGTGGTGGTGTTGAGGTGGTTCAGGCCGGTGGTGATCGCGGTGGCGAGGGTCTGGTCACCGGTCAGACCGGTGCCGGGCTGCGCCCAGGCCATGGCCATGGTGCGCAGGCGGGTGTGGGAGGCGGTGACGTTCGCCGAGTTGGTGCCCAGGGGGAGGTCCGGCCAGAGGGAGGTGGAGGCCGGGGCCATGGCCTGGAGCTGGGTGCGGGCCCGGTCGCCCAGGGCGGCGAGGGTGGTGGCGTAGGGGGCGGTTGCCGGGTCGAAGCCGGTGCCGGTGAGCAGGTCGCGCCAGCGGAGGCGGAGGGTGTCGTAGGCGTCGGCCGCGGCCGTGGCGGGGGTGGGGAGGGCGCCGAGCGTGAGGGCGGTGGTACCGATGGCGGCGAGTTGCAGCAGGCGGCGGCGGGAGAGCAGGGCGGGGTTCGGTGCGGCGGGCACGAGGGGAGGTCCTCCCTGGAGGTGGGGGCCGGGCGGGACGACGGTAAGCGCTTTCCCGAAGGGCCGTCAACGGGAGGGGAGGAGACCGGGAGGGAGCGTGGCAGGAGACCGGTGATCGCTTACCGGGCAGAGGAGGCCGGCTGGGGCAGGGGCACGCCTCCCGAACGGGGTCGGACTACCGTCGGTTCGCGGCCGTCGCCCGCCCGCGCAGGGAGACCCCGAAGCGTGTACGGAGCCGGTGCACCTCCCACCAGGCCACCGCCGTCACCGTCGCGGGTCCGCCGACCACGGCGCACAGCTGGACGGGCGGCGGGCCGGGCGGCAGGCCGCCGAACAGCAGCCCGATCCCGGCGAGCTCCCAGACCACGATGCCGGTGAGGATGGGCGGGAACGTCGCGTGCACCCGGTCCATGGTGAATGCCGTACGGGCCACCGTCGGTGAGGCGAAGGCCACGAACATCAGCACCCAGATCGGCGCCGTCATGACCAGCAGGTCGAACAGCGGCCCGAGGAACAGGCCCTGGACCGACCCCCGCGCCTGCGAGGCCAGCCACAGCAGAGCCGGAACCGCCGTGCACGCGCCCACGTACTTCAGGGCCATCAGCACCGCAGGCCGCACCTGCGCCCGCATGGCCGGTCGGGCGGCCGGCCCGGCGAGCCGGAACAGGACCCCGACCACCACCGGCGTGGTCACCAGCACCAGCACTGGCGTGACCGCCAGCCGGACCTCGAACTGCTCGTCGAGCCGGCCCCAGTCGTCCGACGACCCGTACACCACGAGGACCCAGAACGCCGCCGCGAGCGCCAGCCACCCCCGGATCCGCTGCACCCGCAGCACCGCCTCGTCGGTGATCCCCGGCGGCCCCGGCACCGCGAACACCCGCCGCGCCTGCCGCCGCGCCGTCCTGGCCATCGGGTAGAGCCCCAGGAGCACCAGCAACGGCCACAGGCAGAACATCAGCGGCACCAGGACCCAGCCCCCGACCGTCCGCCGCACGGGCGCCAGCACCTCCCGCAGGGTCGGCCACTCCTCGCCCCGGAACCGCTGCCACAGCGGGACACCACCCGGCTGCTGCGGTTGGTGGGACCCCTCCCGGTAGGGGGCCCGCCGCAGGTGCTCCTGATCTCCGTACCTCACGCCGAGTTCCTCACGCGCGCTGTGCCCGTCCGCCGACACATGATCAATCCGTCAGCGCCGCACCCTACTGCTGCCCGCCGCGGCCTCACCCACCCGGCCCCGGCTCAACCGAGACGATCCAGGTCAGTTCGCAGCCGGTGCCGTCGGTCGTGCGGGCAGCTGTCCACTGCGGTACGAGAGTCCGCGGATCACCAGGTGACCGGCAACGCCTGCAGGCCGCGGAAGACCAGTTCCGGCACGTAGGCGAGCTCGGACTCGTCAACGGCGAGGCGCAGTCCCGGATACCGTTTCACCACGGAGCCGATCGCCACCCGCATCTCCCGGCGGGCCAGTATCGCGCCGAGGCAGAAGTGCGGCCCGTGCCCGAAGGCGAGGTGCGCTGCCGGTCCTTCGCGCGTGATGTCGAAGCGGCCGGGATCCGGGTACACGCCGGGGTCGCGGTTGGCCGCGACGATGACCGGCAACACCGGTGCGCCCGCCCCCAGTTCGACGCCCTCCAGATCGACGGGCTCGGTCGTGACGCGGACCTCGGCCGAGGTGAAGAGCCTGCTGTAGCGCAGTAGTTCGTCGACCGCCGGTCCGATCAGGTCCGGTGACGACCGCAGCAGCGCGAGTTGGTCCGGGTGGCGCAGCAGGGTCAGGAACGAGTTGCCCAGCTGGTTGACGGTCGTCTCGTGGCCGGCGATCAGCAGGCCTTCGAGGTTGGCCAGCAGCTCGGGTTCGGTGAGGTGGTCGCCCTCGTCGTTGGCGGCGACCATCGCCGAGATCAGCCCGTTGTCCGGCTGCGCCCGCTTCTGACGCACCAGATCGGCGAGCCAGTCCTGCATCTCGCCCTGTGCGGCCCGCAGTTCGTCCGGAGTGATGTTCGTGACGAACAGCCGCCTGGTCCACCTGCGGATGGCCTCCGCCTCGGAGTAGGGCACGCCGAGCAGCTCGCAGATGACCATCAACGGCAGTGGAGCGCAGAGGCCTGCCACAAGATCCGCGGTTGGATCGAGGGAGTCGAGCAGGGAGTCCGCGATGGACTGCACGCGTGGTTCGAGCTGATCGACCATGCGCGGGCTGAACGCCTGCGACATCAGTTTGCGCAGGCGGGCGTGGCGCTCGCCGTCCAGGCTGGAGACCAGTAGCGGGTCGGCGGCGACGGACAGTTTCAGCGGGCTGCCCGGAAGTGTGGCCGCCTCCCGGCTGAACCGGCTGTCGCTCAGAACCTGGCGCACCGCCTTGTAGGAAAGGGCGAGCCAGACGTCCGCCGTACCCATCGACGCGAGGACGACCGGAGCCTTCGCGAGCAGGGCCTCGGCTTCGGGCTCGTTGTCGAGGTGGTGCGGTGTGGTGAGGGGAAACGTGGCTCGCATCGCTGCCTCCTGACTGGATGTCACCAGGTCCGGGCGCCGGGTGCCGGGCGCGAACGGCCGGGGCCGATGCACGGATCGGTGACAGCTGGGTTGTGTGCCGCCGGGGGGCGGTGGCGCTTCGCGATCGTCTCGACGTCGAGGGGGTCGAACGGTTCGGTCGGAGCCGTCGGTGGCGCCGGTGGTCGGTTCGCTCGATCCGGGTGGTGATCGCCGTGCGGAGGTCTTCCCGCGTGGGCGGATGGCGGTCGAGGACGTTCTTCTGCGCGAGTGCGAAGGGGATTCTAGGGCGTTGTCACCGGCGGCGTCGACGGTGCCCGTGAACCCGGCCCGGTCGTGGCGGTTCGGGGTGTGGACGAACTACTGTGACCGAACCGGCAGGTTCACCGGCAGATTCGCCGGCGGGTCCGCCGGCGGACACTGTGGCGGGCCGTCGTCAGGAATCGGCGCGTTTCATGGGGCACGGGACGGATTTCGCCACGGCGCCTTGGTCGTGCAGGCATATGACGTTGTGATGTGCCTCGTTTGAGACAGCCTCCGCATGGCCTATGGCGACGGCGTGATGTTGCTGCCATGCTCGTCTGCGCGGCGGGGCGATCATCGCCCCGGCCCCCACGCTCAGCTCACCAGTGCATCTTCCTCGGAGAGCGTCGCCGGCGCTGTCGCTTTCGAGGGACCGCTCCACTGATCCAGGCGCCCGAAGCGCCGTCGAGTCCGGGTTCGGATACCACCGGGCCGCCGGGCTGCCCGCTCGCTCGATGCTCCGGCCGCCGGCGCGGCCGGAGCCGCACCATCGGGACTGCTACGGAAACACCCCCCCTGCCTTCCTTCATTCCACGGCTCACGAGGTGTCGATGTGATGCGTTTCCCCTTGGATTCGGACGCTGATCGTGTCGCTGTCATCGGAATGGCGGGCAGGCTGCCGAAAGCCCCGGATCCGGAGGCGTTCTGGCGACTGCTGTGCGACGGGTCCGACGCGATCACCGCGCCGCCCGCGGGCCGGCAGGGCGTACGGCACGGCGGCTACCTGGACCGGGTGGACGGCTTCGACGCCGCGTTCTTCGGTGTGTCCCCCCGTGAGGCCGCCGGCATGGACCCGCAGCAGCGGCTCATGCTCGAACTCGCCTGGGAGGCCCTGGAGGACGCCCGGATCGTGCCGGGCACGCTGACGGGCAGTCCGACGGGGGTGTTCGTCGGCTCGATGTGGGAGGACTACACGTCGCTGGCCTACCCCGGTCACATCACGCCGCACACGCTGACCGGCACCAGCCGGGGCGTCATCGCCAACCGCGTCTCGCACTTCCTCGGTGTGCGCGGACCGAGCATGACGGTCGACACGGCCCAGTCGTCGGCGCTGGTCGCGGTGCATCTGGCGGTCGAGAGCCTGCGCCGCGGCGAGTCGGCGCTCGCCCTGGCCGGCGGGGTGAACCTCAACCTGACCGCCGCCCGAGAGGAGGGAGCGGCGGAGTTCGGCGGTCTGTCCCCGGACGACCGCTGCTTCACCTTCGACGCCCGGGCCAACGGCTTCGTCCGCGGCGAGGGCGGCGCCTTCCTCGTCCTGAAACCGCTGGGTCGGGCCCTGGCCGACGGGGACCGCGTCTACGGTGTCGTCCGGGGCAGCGCGGTCAACAACGACGGCGCCACACGGAGCCTGACCGTGCCCAGCGCGCAGGCCCAGGAACAGGTCATCCGCGAGGCACTGGCCCGCGCCGGCGTGCGTCCCGCGGATGTGCAGTACGTGGAGCTGCACGGCACCGGCACCGCTGTCGGCGACCCCGTCGAGGCCGCCGCCCTCGCGGCGGCCTACCGCGACCCGGCCGGGTCCGGCGACGCCGACGGCGCCCTGCGGGTCGGATCCGCCAAGACGAACGTCGGCCACCTGGAAGGCGCCGCGGGCATCGTCGGTCTGCTCAAGGCCGTCCTCAGCGTGTACCACCGCGCACTGCCGCCGAGCCTGAACCACGAAACCCCCAACCCCGGCATCCCTCTCGACGCACTGGCGCTGCGGGTCCAGACCGCTCTGACCCCCTGGCCGCGGCCGGACGCGCCCCTGCTCGCCGGCGTGTCGTCGTTCGGTATGGGCGGCACCAACGCGCACGTGATCGTCGAGCAGGCGCCCGATGCGGCCGCGCCGCCGGCCCGGCGGCCCGCCCCCGAGGCCCGGCCGGCGCCGTGGATCGTCACGGCGCGGACCAAGCAGGCGCTGCGAGCGCAGATCGAGCGCCTGCGCGAGCACGTGCGCAGCCACCCGGACCTGACCGGCGCCGAGGTCGCGCACGCGCTGGCCACCACCAGAACCCGCTTCGCGCACCGCGCGGTCCTGCTCGACTCCGTCCAGGCCGCCGCCGGCCGGGCCGGCACCCCGGGCCGTACCGTCTTCGTGTTCCCCGGCCAGGGTGCGCAGTGGGTCGGCATGGGCCGGGAGCTGTACGCCGCGTACCCCGTCTTCCGGGCCGCTATGGACGAGTGCGCCCAGGCCCTGGCCCCGTACACCGACTGGTCCCTGGCCGATGTCCTGGACGGCGCTCCGCTCGACCGGGTGGACGTCGTGCAGCCCGCCCTGTTCGCGGTGATGGTGTCCCTGGCGGCACTGTGGCGCTCCTTCGGTGTCGAGCCCGACGCGGTGGTCGGGCACTCGCAGGGCGAGATCGCCGCGGCCTACGTCGCGGGCGCGCTGTCGCTGTCCGACGCGGCCCGGATCGTGGCACTGCGCAGCCGCGCGCTGGTGGCGCTGACCGGCCGGGGCGGCATGGTGTCCGTGGCCCTGTCCGCCGAGCGGGCCGAGGACCACGTGTCGCGCTGGGGCGGCGCGCTGACGGTCGCCGTGGTCAACGCCACCGGCTCGGTCGTGGTGTCCGGCGACACGCAGGCCCTGTCCGAACTGGTCGAGTCCTGCGCGGCGGACGGTGTCCGCGCACGCGTCGTCCCGGTGGACTACGCCTCCCATTCCGCGCACGTCGAGGCGATCCGCGAGCGGCTGCTCACCGAACTGGACGGTGTGCGGCCGCGGCAGGGCACCATCCCGTACTACTCCGCGGTCACCGGTGGCCTCCTCGACGACACCACGGAGCTCGACGCCGGCTACTGGTACCGCAACGTGCGCGAGCCGGTCCGCTTCGACCTGGCCACCGCCGCACTGCTGGCGGACGGGCACGACGTCGTGGTCGAGGTCAGCCCGCACCCGGTGCTGCTGCCCGCCCTCGAACAGACCCTGGAACAGGCCCGCGAGCGGACCGGCGTGCCCGGCGTCGCCACCGGCACGCTGGGCCGTGACCGGGGCGGGCCGGACGTCTTCCTGACCGCGCTGTCCCGGCTGTTCGTGGCCGGCGTGCCGGTCGACTGGTCCCCGGCCGTCGCCGGGGCCGCGCCGGTCGACCTGCCCACGTACGCCTTCCAACGCCGTTCGTACTGGCTGCCCGAAGCGACAGCCCGGCAGAGCGGACGGACCCCGGCCGCCCCGGGGACGCACGCCGCGGAGACCGCCGCGCCCGGCCGGCCGGACGGCGGCCCGGAGACCCGCGACACCGACGCGGGCGGCAGGGACACGGGCGGCACGGACACCGGCGACCCCGAGTCGGGCAGCACGGTCGACGCGGCCGCCGTGGTCACCGAGCAGATCGCGCTCGTGCTGGGCCACGAGAACCCCGCGGACATCGATCCCGCGCTCACCTTCAAGGACCTCGGCTTCGACTCGGTCACCGGGCTCGAACTGCGCAACCGCCTGGCCGGCGCCCTGGACCGGCAACTGCCCTCCGGTCTCGTCTTCGACCACCCGACGCCCGCGGAACTGATCGACTGGCTGCGCACCGGCCCCGGCGACCGGCCGGCCTCCGCCGCCCAGGCCGCCCCCGCCGCCGCGGCCGCCCACGACGACCCGGTCGTCATCGTGGGGATGGGCTGCCGCCTCCCCGGCGGGGTGGCCTCGCCGGACGACCTGTGGCGGCTCGTCGCTGAGGGCGTGGACGCGATCGGCGACTTCCCGGACGACCGCGGCTGGGACCTGGGCGGCCTGTACGACCCGGACCTGCGCGGCCCGGGCACCACGTACACCAACCGGGGCGGGTTCCTGGACGCGGTGGCCGGCTTCGACGCTCCGTTCTTCGGCATCTCGCCCCGCGAGGCGCTCGCCATGGACCCGCAGCAGCGGCTCGTGCTGGAGACGGCCTGGGAGACGTTCGAGCACGCCGGAATCGACCCGGCCTCGCTGCGCGGCGGCCACACCGGCGTGTTCACCGGCGTCTGGTCGTCCGGCTACGCGACCGGGCCGGGCCTGCCGGAGGACCTGGAGGGCTACCTGTTCACCGGCGTCGCGACCAGCGTCACGTCCGGCCGGGTCGCCTACCACCTCGGGCTGCGCGGTCCGGCGCTGTCCGTGGACACCGCCTGCTCGTCCTCCCTGGTCGCCGTCCACCTGGCCGCCCAGGCCCTGCGCGCGGGCGAGTGCTCGCTGGCGCTCGCCGGCGGCGTCACGATCATGGCGACACCGCTGGGCTTCACCGAGTTCTCCCGCCAGCACGGCCTCGCGGCGGACGGCCGCAGCAAGCCCTTCGCCGCCGCGGCCGACGGCACCAGCTGGGCCGAGGGCGCGGGTGTCGTGCTGCTGGAACGTCTGTCGGACGCCCGCCGCAACGGCCACCGGGTGCTGGCGGTCGTCCGGGGCTCGGCGGTGAACCAGGACGGCGCGTCCAACGGGTTGACCGCGCCGAACGGTCCGTCGCAGGAGCGGGTGATCCGTCAGGCGTTGGCGAACGCCGGGTTGGAGCCCTCCGAGGTGGACGCGGTGGAGGCCCACGGCACCGGCACCGCCCTCGGCGATCCCATCGAGGCGCAGGCGCTGCTGGCGACGTACGGTCAGGGGCGGGTGGAGCCGTTGTGGCTGGGGTCGGTGAAGTCGAACATCGGCCACACCCAGGCCGCCGCCGGCGTCGCGGGCCTGATCAAGATGGTCATGGCGATGCGGCACGGCGAACTGCCTCGGACCCTGCACGTGGACGCCCCCTCCCCGCACGTCGACTGGGCCTCCGGCGGCGTCCGGCTGCTGACCGAGGCCCGGCCGTGGCCGGAGCACGAGCACCCGCGCCGCGCGGGCATCTCGGCCTTCGGCATCAGCGGCACCAACGCCCACCTCATTGTCGAGCAGAGCAGCATCGAGCAGTCCTCCGACCCGGACCCCGGCCACCTTCCCGAACCCGCCGACCGGGCCGCCCCCACCGCCTGGCTGCTGTCCGCGAAGACCGACGCCGCGCTGCGCGCCCAGGCCGAGCGGCTGCACGCGTACGCGACCGCCCACCCCGACGTCCCGGCCGCCGCGATCAGCCGCGCACTGGCCGCCCGCACCCGGTTCGAGCACCGGGCCGCGGTGGTCGGCGCCGACCGGGACGACCTGCTGTCCGGCCTGGCCGCGCTCCCGCCGGGACTGCCGGGACTGCTGGGACTGCTGGGCGTGCCTGGCCTGCCTGCCCGTACCGGCGGGACCGTGTTCGTCTTCCCCGGACAGGGGGCGCAGTGGGCGGGCATGGGCCGTGACCTGTACGAGCAGTCCGAGGTCTTCCGCGCCGGCATCGACGCCTGCGCCGCCGCCCTGGCCCCGTACACCGACTGGTCGCTGGTCGACGAACTGCGCCACGGCTCGCTGGACCGCGTCGACGTGGTGCAGCCGGCCCTGTTCGCCGTCATGGTGGCGCTGGCCGACCTGTGGCGGTCCTACGGCGTGCAGCCGGACGCCGTGGTCGGCCACTCCCAGGCGGAGATCGCCGCCGCGTACGTCGCCGGCGCGCTGTCGCTGGGCGACGCCGCCAAGGTCGTGGCGTTGCGGTCCAGGGCGCTGGCCGTCATCGCCGGCCGGGGCGGCATGGTGTCCCTCGCGCTGTCCGTCGAACAGGCCGCCGGCTACCTGGCCCGCTGGGGCGAGCGGCTGACCACCGCCGTGGTGAACGGACCCGCGGCGGTCGTGGTGTCCGGCGGCCTCGACGTGCTGGACGAACTGCTGGCGGCCTGCGAGGCCGACGGCATCCGTGCCCGCCGCCTGCCCGTCGACTACGCCGCCCACTCCGCGCAGGTCGAGGCGATCCGCGAGCAACTGCTCACCGAACTGGCCGGGATCGAGCCGAGAACCGCGGACGTCCCCTTCTACTCCACCGTCACCGCGGAACCCGTCGACACCTCCGCCCTCGATGCCGGCTACTGGTACCGCAACCTCCGCGAACCCGTACGGTTCGACCTGGCCACCGCCCGGCTCACCGCCGACGGCCACGACCTGTTCCTGGAGGTCAGCCCGCACCCCGTGCTGGTGCCCGCGCTGGATGTCGCCGCCACCGGAACACTGCGCCGCGACCACGGCGGCCTCACCGAATTCCTCGCCGCGGCGGGACGCCTCTACGCCGCCGGAGCCGACGTCGACTGGAAGCCGGTGCTGCCCCGCACCGCACCCGGGGCGGACCTGCCCACGTACGCCTTCCAGCGCGAGCCCTACTGGGTGACCGCGACCCCGCCGGTGCCCCGTGACGACTGGCGGTACGAGGTGGCATGGACGCCGACGAGCGGTACCGCGGCCCCGGTGGACCCGGATCGCTGGCTCGTCCTGGCCACGACCGGGCACCCGTGGGCCGAGGCCCTGCGCGAACGGGGCTTCGCGGTGGCCGACACCTGGGATGCGGCCGACACCTGGGACGTGGCCGGCACCGGGGACGCCCGGCCCGGGCCGGACGGTGTGCTGTCGCTGCTGGCGCTGGACGAGGAGCCGCACCCCGACCACCCGGTGCTCCCGGCGGGCCTGGTCCGCACCCTGGACCTGGTCCGCACCCTGGACCCGGTGCGCAGCCCGGACCCGGTGCGCAGCCCGGACCCGGTGAGGACGGCGGCCGTCCCGCTGTGGTGCGCGACCAGCGGCGCCGTGAGCACCTCGGGCACCGACCCGGTCACCAGCCCGGCCCAGGCCCTGGCGTGGGGCACCGGCGCGTCCGCGGCGCTGGAGTTCCCGCACGGCTGGGGCGGCCTGGTCGACCTTCCCGCCGTGCCCGACGAGGAGAGCGTGAACGCGCTGCTCGTCGTGCTCGCCGGCACGGGCGAGGACCAGGTGGCGATCCGCGGCACCCGGCGCTTCGCCAAGCGGCTGCGCCGCAAGGCCTCATCGGGCCCGGCCGCGCGGCCCTGGCGGCCGCGGGGCACGATGCTGGTCACCGGCGGCACCGGCGCGCTCGGCGGTCATCTGGCCCGCCGCCTCGCGCGGCAGCGCGCGGAGCACATCGTGCTGGCCTCCCGCCGCGGCCCCGACGCACCCGGCGCGGCCGGCCTGCGCGACGAACTGGAGGCAGCCGGGGCGCGGGTGACCGTGGCGGCGTGCGACGTGGCCGACCGGGACGCCCTGCGGGACCTCGTCGCGCGCGTCGGCGGCATCCGCGCGGTCTTCCACACCGCCGGCGTGATCAGGGCGACCAGGCTGGCCGACACGACACCGGCGGAGTTCGCCGAGGTCGTCACGGCCAAGGTCGCCGGGGCGGCGAACCTGGCGGAACTCCTGCCCGACCTCGACGCCTTCGTCCTGTTCTCCTCCACCGCGGGCGTGTGGGGCGACGGCCACGGCGCGGCCTACGCCGCCGGCAACGCCTTCCTCGACGCCCTGGCCGCACAGCACCGGGCCCAGGGCCGCGCCACGACCTCCGTCGCGTGGGGCATCTGGGCCGAAGGCGGCATGGCGGACCTGGAGCCCGTGCGGCACCAGCGCGCCCTGCTCGGCCTCGGCGAACTGGACCCGGGCCGGGCACTCGACGCGCTGCAGGACGTCCTCGACCACGACGAGGCCCTCGCGGTCGTCACCGAGGCCGACTGGGAACAGTTCGCCCGCGCCTACACCCACGCGCGGCCGAGCCGGCTGCTGCGGGACCTGCCCGAGGCCCACAGCCGGCCGCAGGCCCCCCGACCCGTGCCCCCCGCCGGCGGCACCGACCTGCTGGAGCTGATCACCACCCACGTCGCCGGGGTGCTGGGACACGCCACCCCCGAGCGGCTCGACCCCCGGCGGGCGTTCAAGGACCTGGGCTTCGACTCACTGACCGCGGTGGAACTGCGCAACCGCCTGACCGCCGCGCTCGGGACGCAGCTGCCCGCCACCCTCGTCTTCGACCACCCCACCCCGGCGCGGCTGGCCGCCCACCTGTCCGGCGGGTCCGGCGAGCAGGACGCGCCGCGGGCCCCGGCCCCGGCCGCGACGGACGAGCCGATCGCGGTCATCGGCATGGGCTGCCGCTACCCCGGAGGCGTCGGCACCCCCGAGGACCTGTGGCGGCTGGTCGCGGACGGCGTGGACGCGGTCGGCGACTTCCCGGCCGACCGGGGATGGGACATCGACCGCCTGTACGACCCGACGGGAAGCCGCCCCCGCACGTCGAGCACGTCCCAGGGCGGCTTCCTCGACGCCGCCGGAGACTTCGACGCGGCGTTCTTCGGGATATCGCCCCGCGAGGCGCTCGCCATGGACCCGCAGCAGCGCATCCTGCTGGAGACCGCGTGGGAGACCATCGAGTACGCCGGTATCGACCCGACCGCGCTGGAGGGCACACCCACCGGCGTGTTCACCGGCATGTGGTCCACCGGCTACGCCGCCGGGCCGGTCCCCGACGACCTGGAGGGCTACCAGGTCACCGGCACCGCGTCGAGCGTGGGGTCCGGCCGGCTGGCGTACCAGCTGGGCCTGCTCGGCCCGGCACTGTCCCTGGACACCGGCTGCTCGTCGTCCCTGGTGGCCCTGCACCTGGCCGCCCAGGCGCTGCGCTCGGGAGAATGCTCCTTGGCCCTGGCCGGCGGCGTCACCGTCAACGCGGCACCCACGCTGTTCACCGAGATGTCCCGGCAGGGGGCGAGCGCGCCCGACGGCCGCAGCAAGTCCTTCGCCGCCGCGGCCGACGGGGCGGGCTGGGCCGAGGGCGCGGGCCTGCTGCTGCTGGAACGCCTGTCCGACGCCCGCCGCAACGGCCACGAGGTGCTGGCGGTCGTCCGGGGCTCTGCCACCAACCAGGACGGCGCCTCCAACGGCCTGACCGCGCCGAACGGCCCCTCCCAGGAGCGGGTGATCCGTCAGGCCCTCGCCAATGCCGGGTTGGAGCCGTCCGAGGTGGACGCGGTGGAGGCCCACGGTACGGGGACGACGCTCGGTGATCCCATCGAGGCGCAGGCGCTGCTGGCGACGTACGGCCGGGACCGGGTGGAGCCGTTGTGGCTGGGGTCGGTGAAGTCGAACATCGGCCACACCCAGGCGGCGGCCGGCGCGGCCGGCCTGATCAAGATGGTCATGGCGATGCGGCACGGCGAACTGCCTCGGACCCTCCACGTGGACGCGCCCACCCCGCACGTCGACTGGGCCTCCGGCGCGGTCCGGCTGCTCACCGAACCGGTCGTCTGGCCCGGGACCGGGCGGCCACGGCGGGCCGCCGTCTCCGCCTTCGGCATCAGCGGCACCAACGCCCACGTCATTATCGAGCAGAGCATCCCCGAACAGCCCGCCGAGGCCGACTCCGCCGCACCCTCCCCCCGGGGCCGCGCGGACGACCAGGTCCTCTGGCCGCTGTCGGCCCGGTCCGAGGCGGCGTTGCGGGAGCAGGCGCGCCGGCTGGGCGCCTTCACCGCCGCGCATCCCGAGGTGAGCCCGGCGGCGGTCGGGGGCGCTCTGGCCGCCCGCGCCGTGTTCGAGCACCGGGCCGTGGTGGTGGGCACCGCCGCGGCCCTGGACGCCCTGGCCGAGGGCGGCACGGCGCCGGGTCTGGTCACCGGGACCGCCCGCCCGGTGGGTCGGTCGGTGTTTGTGTTTCCGGGGCAGGGTGCGCAGTGGGTGGGGATGGGCGGGGAGTTGTACGGCTCGGAGCCGGTGTTCCGGGAGGCGATCGATGCGTGTGACGCGGCGTTGGCACCGTACACCGACTGGTCGTTGGTCGAGGTGCTGACCGGCGGTGGTTCGCTGGAGCGGGTGGATGTGGTGCAGCCCGCGCTGTTCGCGGTGATGGTGGCGCTGGCGGAGTTGTGGCGTGCCCATGGTGTGGAGCCTGATGCCGTCGTCGGGCATTCGCAGGGGGAGATCGCGGCGGCGTACGTGGCGGGGGCGTTGTCGTTGGACGACGCCGCCAGGGTGGTCGCCCTGCGCAGCAAGGCCCTGGTCGCCCTGGCCGGACACGGCGGCATGGTCTCGGTCGCGCTGTCCGCGGACGACGCCGCCGGCTACCTGAGCCCCTGGGACGACCGGATCACCGTCGCGGTGGTCAACTCCGCCTCGACCGTCGTCGTGTCCGGCGAACCCGGGGCCCTGGACGAACTGCTGGCAGCCTGCGCCAGGGACGGCATACGCGCCCGCGCCATCCCCGTCGACTACGCCGCCCACTCGGCGCAGGTCGAGGCGATCCGCGAGCAACTGCTCACCGAACTGGCCGACATCACGCCCCGCTCGGCGGCGATCCCGTTCTACTCCACGGTCACCGGCGAGCCGGTCGACACCTCAGCCCTCGACGCCGATTACTGGTACCGCAACCTCCGCGAACCCGTACGGTTCGACCTGGCCACCGCCCGGCTCACCGCCGACGGCCACGAGGTGTTCGTGGAAGTCAGCCCGCACCCGGTGCTGGTGCAGGACCTGGACGGCGTGGCGACCGGCACCCTGCGCCGCGACCACGGCGCCGTCGGGGAATTCCACACCGCCCTGGCCCGCCTCCACGTCCAGGGCGTCGCCGTGACCTGGCCGCACGACCGCCCGCACGGCGTCAGGCTGCCGCGCTACCCCTTCCAGCGCAGCACCTACTGGCTCACCCCCGCGGCCGGCGACCACGCCACCGGGCACCCGCTGGCGGGCACCACGGTCGAACTGCCCGACGGGACCACCGTGCACAGTGGGCGCGTCTCCACCCGCACCCACCCCTGGCTGGCCGACCACGCCGTCGACGGCACGGTCCTGCTGCCGGGCACCGCCTTCCTCGAACTCGCCACCCTGGCCGGCGGGACCCTCGACGACCTCGTCCTGCACCTGCCCCTCGCGCTCTCCGACGCACCCACGGACATCCAGGTCTCGGTCGGCGCCCCGGACGACGCCGGCCGCCGACCGGTCACCGTGCACGCCAGGGGCGGCGACGGCTGGGTCCGCCACGCGTCCGGAACCCTCGGCGGCCAGGTGACGGCCGGTCGCCCCGACTGGCCCGCGAGGAACGCCGAACCCGTGGACCCCGAAGGGTTCTACGCCTACCTCGCCGGACTCGGATACCAGTACGGACCCGCGTTCCGGGGCGTGCGGGAGTTGTGGCGGGGCGAGGACGAACTGTACGCCGAGGTGTCCGTCCCCGACGGCGCCCGCTTCGGCATCCACCCCGCGCTCCTGGACGCCGCACTCCAGCCGCTGATCCTGCTCAGCCCCGACACCCGGGTCCGGCTGCCGTTCTCCTTCTCCGGCGTCGCCGTGCACACCACCGGTGTGTCGTCCGCCCGGGTCCACCTGGCCCGCACGGGCACCGGCACCTACCGCGCGACCCTGACCGACCTGTCCGGCAACCCGGTCGCGGACATCACCGCGCTGACCGTCCGTCCGGCCGCCGAGGCCCGGGCCACGGTGCTGCACACCCGGTGGGTACCCCTCATCGCGGGCCCACCGACCGAGGTGGTGCCGAGCCCGGTACTCGCCGCGGAAGCCGACGCGGACTCCGTGCACGCCCTCGTCCAGCGGGCCCGCGCGCTCGTCCAGGACTTCCTGGCCGGGCAGCCGGAGCGGGCGGCCGCACGCCTGGCCGTCCTGACCCGCGGCGTGGCCGGCGCGGCCGTACGCGGCCTGGTCCGCAGCGCCGCCGCCGAGCACCCCGGCCGGTTCGTCCTGGTCGACATGGGCGACGCGTCCGAGGAGGACGCGGTCCTGGCCGCCATGACGGCCGGCGACGAACCCGAACTGGCCCTGCGCCGGGAAGGCGTCCTGGTGCCGCGGCAGGCCAGGTACGCGCCGGAACCGACCGCCCCCGACGGCGCGTACCGGCTGAGCGAGTCCGGCAGCGGGCAACTGGACGACCTGGCCCTGCTGCCCCGGCAGGAGGCCGCGCTGGAACCCGGACAGGTACGGGTCGCCGTACGCGCGGCCGGCCTGAACTTCCGCGACGTGCTCATCACCCTCGGCATGTACCCGGACCGGCCCCCGTTGGGCGGCGAAGGGGCCGGCACCGTCATCGAGGTCGGCCCCGGCGTCACGGCCTGGCGGCCCGGCGACCGCGTCACGGGAATGATGCCCGGCGCCTTCGGGCCGCGCACGGTCGCCGACCACCGGCTCCTGACGGCGATCCCCGAGGGCTGGAGCTTCACCGAGGCGGCGTCGGTGCCCATCGCGTTCACCACCGCCTGGTACGGGCTGTTCGACCTCGGCGAACTACGCCCCGGCGACCGGGTCCTGGTCCACTCCGGCGCGGGCGGTGTGGGCATGGCCGCCATCCGGTTGGCCCTGAACAGCGGCGCGGAGGTCTTCGCCACCGCGAGCCCCGCCAAGTGGGACACCCTGCGGCGCCTCGGACTGGCGGACGACCACATCGGTTCGTCCCGCGACACCCGGTTCGCCGAGCGGTTCCCGGCCATGGACGTCGTCCTCAACTCGCTCGCGGGAGAACTCACCGACGCCTCCTTGCGGCTGCTCGCCGACGGCGGACGGTTCGTCGAGCTGGGCAGGACGGACATCCGCTCACCCGAGGGCCTGATCTACCGGGCCTTCGACCTCAACGACGTCGACCCCGCGCGGCAGGGCGACATCCTCTCCAAGGTCGTGGCGATGGTCGCCGACGGGACACTGGAGCCGCTGCCGGTCACCGCTGCGGACCTCCGCCAGGCCGTCGCCTCCTTCCGGCTGATGAGCCAGGCCCGCCACACCGGCAAGATCGTCCTCACCGTCCCCCGGCCGATCGACCCCGACGGCACCGTGCTGATCACCGGCGGCACCGGCACCCTCGGCCGGGCCGTCGCCCGGCACCTGGTGTCCCGCTACGGGGTACGGCACCTGCTGCTCGTCAGCCGCGGCGGCGGCGCGGTGCCGCACCTGGAGCCGCAAGGGGACGTCGACGTGCGGGTCGTGGCCTGTGACGTCGCGGACCGGGACGCGCTGGCGGCCGTACTGGACTCGATCCCGGCCGCGCACCCGCTCACCGCCGTCGTCCACGCGGCCGGCGTGCTCGACGACACCGTGGTGGAACGGCTGACCGCAGAGCAGCTCGACCAGGTGCTGCGTCCCAAGGTCGACGGCGCCTGGAACCTGCACGAGCTGACCCGCGAGCACCACCTCGCCGCCTTCGTGCTGTTCTCCGCGGCCGCGGGTGTACTCGGCAACGCCGGCCAGGCCGGCTACGCGGCCGCGAACTCCTACCTCGACGCGTTCGCCGCACACCGGCAGACCCTCGGACTGCCCGCCGTGTCGATGGCCTGGGGCTACTGGGAGCAGGAGAGCGGCATGACCGCCCACCTCACCGCGGCCGACCGCCAACGCCTCGCCCGCCAGGGCATCCGCCCCATCAGCACCGAACGCGCCCTGGCCATGTTCGACACCGCGCTGGCTTCCGGACGTCCCGCGCTGACCACGGCCGACCTCTCGATGCCGCAGACCCTGCCGACGCCGAAGGCCCCCGCGTCGGACCTGCTGTCCCTGGTCGCCGCCCACACCGCCACCGTCCTCGGCCACTCCGACGCCGCCGCGATCACCCCCGGACTCGCCTTCCGCGACCTCGGCTTCGATTCCCTGACCTCCGTGGAACTGCGCAACCGCCTCGCCGGCGCCACCGGCCTGCGGCTGCCCGCGACCCTCGTCTTCGACCACCCCACCCCGGCCGACCTTGCCGACCACCTCACGGCCGAACTCTCCGGTGCGGCAAAGGGTGTGGTGTCGGTGGTGCCGGCCGGGGTTCCGGTGTCGGCTGATCCGGTGGTGATCGTGGGCATGGGGTGCCGGTTGCCGGGTGGAGTGGGGTCGCCGGAGGACTTGTGGGATCTGGTGGCCGGTGGGGTCGACGCGGTGGGGGAGTTCCCGTCGGATCGCGGGTGGGATGTGGGTCGTCTCTATGATCCGGCGGGTGGTCCCGGGACGTCGTATACGCGGTCGGGTGGTTTCCTCGCGGACGCGGCGGGGTTCGATGCCGATTTCTTCGGGATCTCGCCGCGTGAGGCGTTGGCGATGGATCCGCAGCAGCGGGTGCTGCTGGAGACCGCGTGGGAGACGTTCGAGGACGCGGGGATCGATCCGACGTCGTTGCGGGGCAGCCGGACGGGCGTGTTCACCGGCATCTGGTCCTCCGGCTACGTCGGCAGCCCCGACCAGGCACCGCCCGACACCGAGGGCTACCTCGCCACCGGCATCTCGCCGAGCATCACCTCCGGCCGGGTCTCGTACCTGCTGGGCCTCCAGGGCCAGGCCGTGTCCGTCGACTCCGCCTGCTCCTCGTCACTGATGGCGATCCACCTCGCCGCGCAGGCACTGCGCTCGGGGGAGTGCACACTCGCCCTGGCCGGCGGGGTGACCGTGAGCGTGACCCCCCTCCAGTTCACGGAGTTCTCCCGCCAGCGCGCCCTGGCCCCCGACGGCCGGTGCAAGCCCTTCTCGTCGACGGCCGACGGTACGGCGTGGGGTGAGGGTGCGGGGCTGGTGCTGCTGGAGCGGTTGTCGGACGCCCGTCGCAACGGGCACCGGGTGCTGGCGGTGGTGCGGGGTTCGGCGGTCAATCAGGACGGCGCGTCCAACGGGTTGACCGCGCCCAACGGCCTCTCCCAGGAGCGGGTGATCCGGCAGGCTCTCGCCAATGCCGGGTTGGAGCCGTCCGAGGTGGACGCGGTGGAGGCGCACGGTACGGGGACGACGCTCGGTGACCCCATCGAGGCGCAGGCGCTGCTGGCGACCTACGGCCGGGACCGGGTGGAGCCGTTGTGGCTGGGGTCGGTGAAGTCGAACATCGGCCACACCCAGGCGGCGGCCGGCGCGGCCGGCCTGATCAAGATGGTCATGGCGATGCGGCACGCCGAACTGCCGCCGACGCTGCACGTCCAGGAGCCCACGCCGCACGTCGAGTGGGACACCGGTGACATCCGGCTGCTGACCGAGGCCCGGCCGTGGCCGGAGACGGGGCGGCCCCGCCGCGCGGGCATCTCGGCCTTCGGGGCCAGCGGCACCAACGCCCACGTCGTCATCGAACAGTTCCTGGAAGAAACCCCCGAACAACCCGCCGCGGACGACTCCGCGGAGCCCACCGTATGGCTGCTGTCCGGCAAGACGGACGACGCCCTCCGCGCCCAGGCCCGACGGCTCGCGGACCACCTCACCGCCCACCCCGGACTCCGGTCGGCCGCGATAGGCCGGGCCCTCGCCACCACCCGCACCATGCTCGCCCACCGGGCGGCCCTGGCGGGCAGCACCCGGACCGACCTCATGGCGGAACTGGCCGCCCTCGCCGACGGAGACCCCCGCGTCATCACGGGGGTGGCCGGTTCGCCGGGTCGGTCGGTGTTCGTGTTCCCGGGGCAGGGGGCGCAGTGGGTGGGTATGGGTGGGGAGTTGTACGGCTCGGAGCCGGTGTTCCGGGAGGCGATCGTTGCGTGTGGGG